>CALMWN010000296.1 GCA_937873555.1 uncultured Clostridia bacterium | reverse complement strand
CTGTGCTGCTCCCGGCAGTGTAATGGCGCGGATGTCGCATGCAAGGATCAAAATAAACAATACAGGCATCAGGGTTTTTGTTATCTTTTCAATACCCTTTTTGACACCGGCTGTGAGTATTACAGACACCACGGCGAGAACAGCCAGCTGCCACAGGATTGGTGCAGCGGCACCCGAAATTGTGCTACCGAACTGTGCTTTTGCCAAATCCGTGTTTATATACCGGAAATCGCCTTTTAAAGCCTTCAACACGTATGAATAAACCCATCCGGCGACACAGCTGTAAAAGAACATAATGAGGTATGAAGACAGCACACCCATTAAACCTATAACCTTCCATCCGCTTCCGGGCTTCAATTCCTCAAATGCGCTTACTGCATTCTTCCTTGTCTTTCTTCCTACATAGAATTCACTTATCATCACAGGCAGGCCGACAAATACTATGCACAAAAAATATACAAACAGGAAAGCCCCTCCACCGAATTTACCCGTCAGGTAAGGGAACTTCCAGATGTTCCCCAACCCTACCGCTGAACCAAGTGTGGCAAAAAACACCGCAAGGCCCGAAGAAAACCTTTCTCTTTTAAAATTCATACCTTCCATGCATACTATCCCTTTTCCAAAAGTGTCAGCAGTATCTGTCCGCCTCCTTTTATTGTTCCATCATTTTAAAAAATATTTCTTGTCCACCCCAACAGTTTTACAATAGCTTCATTGAAGATACTAATTTATCCCAACCTTAAATAATCGCTTATCCTCCCGATAACATCCGCTTCGCCAAATCCCCCGGCCTTGGTTATAAGGTTCAGGCAGCTTCCTTCACCCGGTAATCGTGAAATCACCACACCTGGTACGATTTCATCCCTTGCATAGATGCCGTCACATCCCAGTGAATTCATGATGCCGATCACTGTATCGCCTCCGAATACCACCAGGTTGCCTACACTGCATTTCTTCAATACAGCGCTAGCCAGCTTTCCCATGTTGGCTGCAATTCTCCCGTGCAAAGTCCCGGGATCAAGTTTTTTTGCAATTGCGTAATCATCAGATGCCTTCATGTCTTCACGGCTGTCGATAACTTTTATGATCAGCTTCCCGTTTTCTTTGAAAATCTTCGCAACCTTATCTACAAAGTCGGATCCTGCAGCGGTGTCCCAATAGCCATCCTCCAGTTTTTGCTCCGGTTTTAGCGTAAAGGAGCTGTATCCGGAATTTTCTGCCCAATTTAGCTGTCTTAGCGCAATATCATTCACACTGCCGCTTATCACCAGGAAACTGTCATTGCTTTCCGGAAGATTCTCCTGCCTTCCTCCAAGCCCCAGAAGCCCGGGCAATTCCCCTGCAAAGCCTGCGCATCCGGCTGTGCATTCAAGCTTCCCTGCCTTTTTCAAAACAGACCCTATTCTTCTCAGCTGGTCTTCCCTTTCGCAGTCGAATATGTATACTGTCTTCCGGCTGTCACCTTCCGGAAACGGCTTGTCATAATCACCTTCCTTTATCACAACTGCATCAAGAGAGGATTGTCCTGCTATGACTGAAGGTATGTAACTGTCCGATACGGGATTGAAAGGATCCTTTCCGAAGGCCGTATCTTCCAGCGGTACACCTTTCAGAAACTGTCTCCCGTTAACCGTCGTCCTGTCCGTCTGCGGATATGCAGGTACAAACATGATTTCACTGCTGCCGCATGCATTCACAGCTGCTTCAAGTTCTATCCCTATATTCCCTCTCAAGGTTGAATCCGTCTTCTTGTAAAAATACTCTATACCAAAAGCTTTCGCCTTACGGACTATTCTTTCAACCCTTGATCCGGCTTCTTCAGGTGTTGTGTGCCTGCTCTCGGTATCAAACACAAGAACCTCGACCGCACCGTCAATTTCTTCAAAGCTGATTTCGGGTTTTATGGTTACCAGTGTAGGTATTCCCTTTTTTGAAAACTGTACTCCGGTGTCAAGTGAACCGGTAAAATCATCTGCTATTATAAGAAGTTTGATCATTATTTTGTCATCCTCCTAAAATTTAGCTAATCGTAATCTATTTGGATGAAGACGACTTTTTACCATATATGACGCTGTTTACCCTGTTGATAATGGCATCCTTTTTTAAAACACCTACAATGAAGAGTATGCATGAAATAACAGATACGATTGTAACAGTAAGATAGTTTCTTTCATGAATATTTGCGCCTATGTAGGAAGATCCGAGCATGGCCGGTAACCGGGCCAGCATTATTATGATAAAAAACCTCAGGGTCTTTATAGGAGTGAGTCCTGCGACATACACCAGCACATCCTTGGGAAGACCCGGCAGCAGGAACAGGACAAACATGGCAATTTCCGACTTCTGGCTGTTGATTAGAAAATCGAACTTTTCAATGCTCTTTTCCGCGACAAGCAGCCTTACCAGATTATAGCCAAGAACCCTGGATATATAAAATGCGATCATGGAACCCAGCAGGATGCCTATCGTGGAATAAACCGTACCCAGCACCGTACCGTATACATACCCTCCTGCTATCTGCACAAACTCCCCCGGAATAGCGGCAATAACCACCTGCAGTACCTGGAAAAGTATAAAAACCAACACACTTACAGGCCCGTACGAAACAAGTAAATCCCTGAATTCGTCAGGCTTGCTTATCAACCTGGTGATTTCGGGGCCGAATCTTGCAGTCAAATAAACCATCAGTACTACAAACGCCAAAAGAAGAGTAATGTTAATAATCAATATCTTTTTTTTGTGTTTTTCCATTACATATCTCCTGTATCGGTTGATTAAAAGAGTGAAGTCACCAGGAGCACAAGCGACAAGCCTATCAATATCACAATGGTGGTCCATCCGACGATGTTCCCAAGCCTCTTGTTCACATGTTCTCCCATGACATCCCTGTTGTTTACCAGAAGCATCATGCATATAAGTACTACAGGCAACAGTATACCATTTATTCTCTGAGACCACAATGATATTGCAATAAGAGGAGTATTAGGCAGCAGTATGATTCCGGCGCTCAATACTATTATCACGGTATAGAGCCAGTAAAACTGAGGTGCCTCCTTCCACTTCTTATCTATGCCCGCCTCAAAGCCGAAAGCCTCGCATACATAAAAAGCGGTTGCAACAGGCAGAATTGTAGCTGAAAATATGGAGGCGACAAACAGTCCGAAGGCAAACACCTGGGAGGCCAGCGCACCGGCAAACGGCTGCAGCGCCACAGCAGCATCCCTTGCATCATTTATCCGGGTACCCTGTCCATTGACATACAGGGTGGAGGCACATGCCACCATTATGAAGAAAGCCACCACAATAGTCGCAACGCAACCCACTATCACATCCCAGATGGTATATTTGTAGTCCTCAAGGCTTAAGCCCTTTTCAATTACTGCCGATTGCATGTAAAACTGCATCCAGGGAGCTATCGTAGTTCCTATCAGGCCTATAATTGTGGAAATATAATCGAAATCGAACTCCATATGAGGCTTGATAATGGCTGTCCCTACCTCTCCCCAGTCAGGTTTTCCCAGGATGGCTGAAACGACATAGGAAAGCAGGGCAACACTGAAAATCAAAAATATCTTTTCCGCAATACCATACGTACCTTTTACCACAAGCACCCATACGGCAAGTGCGACAAGCGGTACGGAAATGTATTTGTTCACGCCGAAGATATCCATGCTTCCCGCCACGCCGGCAAACTCGGTCGTAGTATTCAATATATCAGCAATCAGCAGACCAACAAATATAAAAAACGTGGTTTTGACTCCGGCATTCTCCCTGATCAGGTCTGCAAGCCCTTTACCGGTTACAATACCCATCCTTGCATTCATCTCCTGCACCACAAAGAGAACTATAAAAGCAGGAATGAGCGTCCATATAAGCTTATATCCATAGGTGGCTCCAGCTACCGAATAAGTGGTAATGCCGCCCACATCATTATCTACACTGCCCGTGATAATACCGGGACCTAATATTGCCAAAAATATAACGATATTTCTCCATATGCTTGCTTTTTTTACTTTTGCGACCATTGCTATCACCCCGTTCTATATCTTCTTCCTCCTGGATCTCAACAAGCTGTATACCAGGTCATTGATTACGACTACACCCACCATCTGCTCCTGCTCGTCTATGACAGGAACTGCGAGAAGGTTGTACTTGGATATGATTTCATTCAAGGAATCAATCTTGTCATTATCACTGACGCGGATAACCTTCCTGTTCATCACCTGGCTCAGCATTGTGCCCGGTTCGGATATCACTATATCCCGCAATGAAACCGTCGCCACAAGGCGTCCAATGTCATCCAGCACATAAATGTAGTAAATTGTGTCAGGCTCAGGCTTCAACCTTCTCAGTTCATTAATTGTTTCATCGATGGTTGTTTTCTCATTAAAGGAAATAAAGTCCGTTGTCATCAAGCTTCCCACAGTATTATCCGGGTATTCCATCAGCTCCCTTACTTCTTCGGAAGCCTCGCTCTCCATTTCGCTCAACAGTTCTTCAGCCTTTTCTTCCTCCATTTCATCAAGTATGTCTGCGACCTCGTCAGCAGGCATCTTTTCGAGTACATCTGCAGCCTTTTCCAGTGACAGGTTTTCCAGAACCGTTATCTGTGCATCAGGTTCAAGTTCCTCAAGAACATCGGCTGCCTGCTCTTCATCAAAGGATTTGAATATGGCAATCTGTGTATTCCTGTCCAGGTCTTCAATGATATCGGCTATATCGGACGGATGGAGTGTCGAGAGCTTGGAATATGATTTAGAAAGCTTGATACCTGCATGGGAGAAATCTACCGCCGCCACTTCATCCCAGAGAATGAGCTTGCTTGGAATGCTCATTCCAAAAGGTTTTAACATCCTCTTGGCAGGCTTTGCAATCCCCAGCCTCCTGAACAATCCTTCCACTCCAACGTCAACCGCCACCACATAAGTTCCGTTTGATAAATTTGCCAGCCTCAAATCATTGACCCTGACAAGCTTTCGCCCGTCCATATCTACAATCTGCCTATCCAATACATGTCTTACCAGGAACATGGTATTTTCCTGTGACAGTTCCATGTCCTTCACAAGACTGCAAAGCAATACGTATTGTCCTTTTTGTTTTGAAATGGAAAAATTGACGGAATCTATTATTCTGACGGTATTGTCTATTTTAATCTTGACCGCTATGACTTTCGGCCTTATTGAATTGACATCTACAACCAGGTCAAGGAGTTTTCCGAGAACTTTTTGCGAATCTGAGTACACTTTGTTTCCGATTATTCTGCTTAAATAAAAAGTTGATACTGAAATCATAAAAAACACCCCTCCATATATTATTTGCCGGAAGGATGTTTTTATCAGATACATGAAGCGGTGCGCGCAGGTAAGCTTTACCATGCATATATGTGCGCAAGCCGCAAATATTCATCAGGCTCGATTATCAGGACTGCAACGTGTGAAGCCCGGGTTTGCGGGGGCTGTATGCCTCATAAACCTTTTGCCAATCAAGTCTTTCATCCTTCCTTTTTAAATTGAAATTACCTTGCATTATCGCAGGGTCTCCATCCATTAAAGGAATCATCACCTTTCTTTTATCAGTAACAATAATAAATCATCAACACAAAAATGCATATTGGTGGAATAATAAAAGCCTTCACCAAAACTTGAACATGGCGAAGGCTAATAACCTTTAACAATCCCGTTCAAGCTTTGGCACTGCAAGGCGGTGAAATTGCATTAGGTAATGCCTTGTTTTATTCGGCAAAACCTGCTAACCAGTTCAGGTTGTCTCCAACCTTTCACGGCAGCAATCCATATCCTTGTAGTAACCTCACCTACCGAGGCTTATTCATTTTTTCTTATTTTATCACTAATTTTAGTTGATTTCAACTGTTTTTATAAAAATTTTCAGATTAAAACTCTGTAGATTGGTTTATCTTTTATTCTCTTGAATAATATATGATTTCTTTTGAATTTATATTATCAAGTACTAAATCTCCAGTTTTGAATTCTTCCGGGTTTTCAGTACGAAGTCATCGTACTTCAGTTGTAACGGCATCCTTGCTATTACAATGTGGTTATGCCTGAGAAGCTCCCTCTCGATAAAAATTCCGGTGTTGTTGTGCAGGAGATTCTGCCACCAGGTTCTCACGGCAAATTGAGGCAATATGACGGTTATCATATCTCCGGGCTGGTAATCGTATTCTGCAGATTCAATAAACTTGAGAAGTGGCTCCACTACCTTCCTGAAGGGCGAATATTTAATTATAAGGGGTATGCCGGTTTTTAGTTTGTCGTACCTCTCCCTGAGCTTCCGGGCACTCTCGGTATCAATGGACACATTGAATGCCGTGACATTATCCGATATCGTTTTTGCGTACCTTAACGCCCTCAGACTGGCTTTATTTATGCTTTCAACGGGTACAATCACTCTGTTCCTGTAATGGTCCCTGGATATGTTTGTGTTCTTCAGTTCCTCGGTTGAAATCCTGAGTTGCTTTGCAACTGCCGTGTAATGGTTTTTTATCTTCATCATGAAGTAAATCAGAGCCGGAATCAATACAACAACAACCCATGCACCTTCACTGAATTTCGTCGTTGTGATGACAAGCACCGCAGCGGCCGTCAGCAATGCGCCCGTCCCATTGATCAGTGCCTTGACTTTCCAGTGTTTACCCCTGTTTTTCAGCCACCTGGCAAACATTCCAGCCTGGGAAAGCGTGAAGGATATGAATACTCCTATGGCATAAAGGCCAATCAAATCACTTACCCTGGCCCGGAAAGCCGTAATAAGTATTATGGCTACAGCGGATAAAACTATGATCCCGTTGGAATAGCTGAGCCTATCCCCTCTCATGCCAAGCTGTCTCGGCACATAACCTTCCTTTGCCATAACAGCCACAAGCAGAGGAAATCCGGAGTATGCCGTGTTGGCAGCCATGACCAGAATTATGAAAGTTGTGGCCACAACATAAAAGAACATAAAATTTCTGTCAAATACGGCTTCAGCAATCTGAACAACAATTGCCCTGTCTCCCGGTACTACACAATATGCTTTGGCAAGCAGAGAGGTTCCACCAAACAGTACCAGTACGGTAAGCGACAGCAAAAGAAGGACGCTCCTGGCATGCTTCACTGAAGGTTCCTTGAAATTCGGCACTGCATTGCTTACCGCTTCAAATCCGGTTAATGCGGTACAGCCGTTGGAAAACGCCTTAAGGAGCAGCAGCACCGAAACGGGCTCAATGGCCTTGATAGAAATCTGTTGGTCAACTTGCCCGCCTTTCTGGTTGATAAATCCGACTATCAGCATTGATAGAAATGCAAGTATCACTGCATAGGTAGGAATACCGAAAATCAGAGCGGATTCCCTTACACCCCTCAGATTGACAATTGTTATGAATATGATAGTTGCTATGCAGATATGCACTGTATACGGGCGAAGCGGTAAAAAGGCCGAGGTTATCTGTTCCACTCCCGACGAAATACTGACGGCAACCGTCATTACGTAGTCAACCGATAACGCTGCGCCTGCAGTAACTCCAGCCGTTATCCCAAGGTTATCCTTTGCTACAATATATGCGCCGCCGCCATTAGAATAATTTTCAATGGTCTGGCTGTAGGAAAAAGTCAGAAATGCAAGAAGCCCGATAATCACCAAAGAAATATTGATTAACTGTCCATAAGCTGCAAGCCCTATTACAGGAACCAGGACCAAAAGAATTTCCTGCCCGGCATAAGCAACTGATGAAATCGCATCGCTGGCCAGTATGGGCAATCCCCACAATACACCATACTTCTCCCGGTTAATGTCGTCATTTCCCAAAGGCCTGCCTATTAAAAGCCTTTTAAGCCTACTCATAACAATCACCCGATCAACTTATTACCATATTATGGTCCAATAAACATTATATAGCATATCCATGATAAAAAGTAGTGCTATAGGAAAAATACTCATAAAGCACATCAATATGCTTACAGAAATCATTACGGATGAATTGAAGCATTCCGGCAAGTATAACTTCCTGTTCGCCAAAAACAAATGCCCCGGGAAATAAAAAAAGAAACATATGTTTAAAAATCGTTGATTAATCGCAAATTAATAGTACTTTATGGTGAAAGGTCGTTGGTTTTTGCAGCGGGAAGACGGTATTATCTTCACATATACGGCATTTGCGGCAATAGCGGCTTTATTATATGTTTTCTGTCTTTCGGTCTTTGTGCAATCATACGGATCCATGACAGTACCTTCGTATGTAACACTGCTTGCAGTTATATTAGCGGTTTATCTTCTGGCGGGTCTTAAGACACATATGAATATCATTTATGAATTGAAAAGGGATACTTTCATATTCATCATGCTTGTGCTTACGATGGCCTTAAGGCTGGTCTGGGTGCTGACAGTCAATACCGATGTGTTTTCCGACTTTTATCTGTATCATGCATATGCCCTTAAAGCCGCCAAAGGTGTTTTCAACAATTATGACCCTACTTATTCCCTTTTCCCTTTCAAATTCGGATATCCTCTTGTACTTTCCCTGGTATACAGGATATCCGGCGGCAGCATACTGGCTGCAAAGCTTTTTAATGTATTCATCTCCATGTGCCTTATGCCTGTGGTCTATCACCTGGCACTAAAGGCTTTTGACGGGAATGCAGCAAGAACCTCTGTCATGCTTTATGCATTTTGGCCTTCACAGATAATGTATACTTCCGTACTGGGTTCGGAGCTGTTATTTACCCTCCTGTTCTGTATCAGTGCTGCATTTTTTATGGAGTCCCTGGTCCATACCGGTATGAAGTCATATCTTTATTTTTCAGCTTTCGGTGCTGCAGCTGCATTTTCAGGTTTTATAAGGCCTGTCGCCGTCATATTGATACTCGCGGCAACTATTTATTTGCTGTTTCTGCATACACATGAAAGTTTTCACCCGTCGATACCGCAAAGACTTGCTTCAAAATTTGGAATGCCTGCGGCAGCCATACTTGGATTTTTGGTGGTTTCTATCCTGCAAAACCAGATACAGTACAATCTCACCGGAGTTTCCCCGTGGCGTTCATCCTCCGGATTCAACCTCATGGTGGGGACCAACCGTGAAAGCTCGGGCAAATACAGTACAGCAGACGAGCAATTGGTTGAAGGCTACAAAAATGATTTTGCCAGATTTCATCAGGTATCATGGAAAATTGCCATTGAACGCATAAAATCAGATCCTCTCGGTTTTGTGCGGCTGATTGAGGAAAAAATGGTTGTGCAGTGGACGAATGAGGATTACGGGTACTACTGGAGTACATTGAAGCTTGAGAAGGTCAATGGTGCAAGCAGCTTTTTACTGGGCAATCCGAAAAAAATCCAGTATATTTCCTTTTTGTACTATGTAGTGCTTGTTTCGCTTGCCCTCTCCGGATGCATCCATATCTACAGGAACAGGCTGCTGCCTCCTGCCATATTCCTGCTGGTATTGGAGGGTTTTCTGGTTGCACATGTTTTTCTGGAGGTGCAATCCCGCTATCATTATCCGGTGATGCCTTTCATCATAATTTTAGCCGGCTGCGGCTTAAACCGGGTTTCTTACTTGCTTTCAGTTAAACCCGCAGTCTGATATTGCAAACAAAGGAATGATGCCAATGAAAAAGAGGTATTGCACAGTCATTCTGGCAGCATTGATGCTGTCAGTTCCGGCTTTGGCACTGTGGAAGCTGCCACTGGAAGCTCAAGGTAAACACAGCGGTACTCTCATGAATGAAGATGTTACGGCAAAAGTGGGGCTCATCGCCGGCACTATCAGGAGCACCTTGAACAGGCTGGATAAGAATTCAATATTGCTTATAAAGCCCGGTAGTAATGAATTTCATATATACAGCAGCCTCCCCGACAATAAGACGCTTCAGACCAGGTTTACAAGGAAGGATTGGGGAACGTGGAATATAGGCGGGTGGTATGTCACAGATGACGGGAATATCCCTCCGAAGTCTGCACAGCTGCTTGCCGGCGGTGGCTCCGATTGGGAATACGTGTTCCGTGTGTCGGGCAGGCCGGATTCAGGAGTCCTGGAATTCTCCGGAGGAAACCACGGAAAGGAACTGCTGAGGGATTTAAGGTTCATTGACCCTGTAACGGGAGCACAGCTGCCAATTGCGATAAACCAAAGAATCCGCCTGAAAAAACTGAAAATCATCGAGGATACATCCTTGTGTCTTGATTACAACCTGCAGAAGAAATATGCGGATGTAAGACGGATCTATACCGTATACCCTGCAAAAATCACACTGGATACGGAATTCAGATTCACATCGGAGGTCTATATGGGCACTTCCTATGTGTGCATGCTGCCTGTTACGAAAAGCAATGGAAGGAATATCATGTTCAAGGATACAGGAAATATCTACACCACACCTCCTGAAGGATTTACAAGGACAAGCGGCGGTTACGAGCACTATATCGGAAATGAAAAAACCACTTCCGTCAGCATATGGGGAGACAGCGGCACCGCGTACCGGTTTTGGGTGTGGATAGAGAACAGCGGCATGATCGATAATTTCTCCAACAAGCTTAAGGTATTTTATTGGGATCTTAATAAATACGGTAACAAATTATACTTTTCCAAATATGACAGCAGTTCTCCGCAAAAGATTTCAGCCGGCACACAATGGCTGAACAGGCAGGGTTGGGAGCTGCAGGTATCACAGCCCGCCACACGCCCTGCCAGGTTGATCAGGGGGATGCTGATCAGAGAGTAAGTTTAATCCACCTTCCAGCCGATGTCTTCAAGCTGTTTGAATACGCTGTACCAACCCTTTTCACTTGCAAGCCTTTCAGGCGGACCAGATTGTACGATTTTACCCGAAGCCATTATAAATATTTCATCAGCCTCAATAATTCCCGAAAGCCTGTGGCTTATTGTGATGATGGTCCTGTTTTTGCTAGCGGCGCGGAAGGCTTCAAAAACCTTTGCTTCAGTCACCGCATCTATACCGGACGTAGGTTCGTCGAGAAGAAGTATAGCAGGATCCGCCACAATAGCCCTGGCCATCGACAGAAGCTGGCTTTGCCCGAAGGACAGCCTGGTGCCTTCCGTACCCAAAATGGTGTCATAACCTTTTTCCAGGCTCATGATATAATCGTGAAGTCCCACCAGTCTGGCTGAGTTTTCCACTTCCTCCATGGATATTGTGTCATCCCTTAATGTGATGTTTTCTTTTATAGACCCTTCAAAGATGTGAACATTCTGAGGCACAACCCCGATCAGCTTCCTCCTTTCGGAAGCATCCACCAGGTAAGGGTCCAGTCCCAGTATGCTGACCGTACCCTCCCATGGCTTGTAGAGGCCTGCAATGATGTTTAAAAGGCTGGTCTTGCCTGCCCCGGTCCTTCCTACAATTGCTATTCTGCTACCCCGGCTTATATTCATTGACACGTTGCGGAGTATTTGTTTTCCCTGTTGATAGCCAAAGCCCACGTTTTTAACCTCTACGGTTATCCCATCCCTGTGCAGGTCACCTGCGGACGAGATATGCTGAACCTCACCTTTTTGCTCCGGTTCTTCGGCCAGGAATTCCACAATACGCTTCAAGCCTGCGAAAGCCTGCTGTATGGTCTGAAACTGCTGGCTTAATGACTCAATCGGTCCGAACAGCCTCGTGACCAGATCAGACATGGCCGCAAGACTTCCTATGCTTATGGCGATTTTATCTGCTGTACCTGTTTTTGCTCCCACCCATATGACAACCGCAATGGTCGCTGCTCTTATAGTCTGCATCACACACGGAAAATATGAGTCATATACAGCTGCACGGTTTATGGCTGTGAGGTGGCTCTTTAATGGGGTTTCAAACTCCCTGTCATATTTATCTTCCTTGCCATAGGTTTTAATGATTTTCATCCCGTTGAAAATCTCCTGCAGGAACACATTGATGGACCCCACGGCTTTTCTGACCGACAGCTGGGTTTTATATATATTCCTTCTGAAATAATCCGCCGTGAAGTACACTATCGGTACAGCCGCAAGAGCAATCAGGCAGAGTGCCGGGCTTATGAGATACATGGCGAGGACTATACCGAATACCTTGACAAAATCCGTCAGGGCATTGATGATTCCCGATGAAAACAGGGAGTTTACCGCATCAACATCAGAGGTTATACGGCTCATGGTCTCTCCCACAGGTGTTTTGCTGTAATAGCTGAGCGGCAGCCGGGTAAGGTGGTCAGCCATCAGCAGCCTCAGCTCAAGAAGAATGTTCTGACCTATGTAGGTTGTCACAAATACCTGTGCAAAGCCGACTATGCTTGTTCCCAGCGAAGCAAGCATGTAATAGGCTGCCGGTATCCATATGCTGGCGGAAGTGTTCAAGGTCAGATAATAGTCCACTATCCTTTTTAAAAGCAGCGGCGGGACCAGTTCCAGCAGCATTGCGCCGACTGCCGTAACCAGCAGCAGCGCGAAAACATACCACATTTTCCCGAAGATGGAGGAAAGAGTCTTCATCAGTATTGAGAATGCAGTAACAGTAGTTATGCCGGTTTTATTATTGCTCATTTCCTTCACCCTCCATCCATTTTTGTGCAGAATATATTTTTTCGTAAACACCGTTTTGCGACATCAATTCTTCGTGGGTACCCTGTTCAATCAACTTCCCCTTGTCCAGCACCAGAATTCTGTCTGCATCTACAAAAGCCGCCAGCCGGTGCGAGAATATGAATATGGTTTTATTTTCAAGGTGCTTCCTTATTCTTTCAATCATCCTTTTTTCGGTGCCAATGTCAACGGCGGAAAAAGGATCGTCCAGTATAATAACGGGGTTTCCGGTATATATCGCTCTGGCAAGTGAAATACGCTGTTTCTGGCCTCCCGACAGCTTTATCCCCTTTTCTCCCACCTTTGTTTCCAGCCCTTCCGGGAAAAGCTCCAGATCTTCAGACAAAGCGGAAATATATATAGCCCTGTCCAGCCTCTCCTTTTCCTCTTCTGAAAGCTTTCCCGGCTTAAAGGTAATATTTTGTGCAATACTTTCTGAAAACAGGAATGAATCCTGACCTGCATATGCAAATGTTCCCACTTTTTCCGGACCGGTAAAATCAGACAGACTTTTCCCGTTGACAGAGATTTTCCCCGAATATGAATACAATCCTGTCAGTACTGCTGCAAGCGTACTCTTTCCCGATCCTACCGGACCGGTTACTCCTACCATTTCTCCCTTTCCCACTTCAAATGATATTTTATCAAGCACAGGATGGCTGGAGCTTTTAAAACCGAAGGAAAGGTTTTCCACATACATGTACGGGGTACCGGCAGTTAAAACGTTTACATCCGCATTGTCAGCTTCCCTGGCCGCATTTACAAGTTCCTTTATGGTTTGAGGATAGGACTGGCTTTTATCGTCACCTTCCGTTATGGCCTTTATCTTTTCCTTTATCCTGTCCCACGCCGCTTTTGCAGCATGGAACTGGTTGAATACCCTTGCAGCAACCCATGTCCTGGTGGACATGGCAATGAACATTGTCAGATATGCGGTAAAATACCCTATGCTCCAGTCACCATGGATCACCTTGCCCCCGGCAAGTCCAATGACTCCGATAACCCCAAGCGATGCAAAGGTTGCATATACAGGCATCATTCCGGTTTGCAGCATATTTGTTTTTATAGTCCACTGCATCTGATTTGTACTGAAGTTCTTCAGCCGCTCCTTTTCAGTTTCCTCCCGCCCGAAAAGCCTCAATATGGTCAGTCCGTTGAGGGTTTTCTGCAGGTGGGAGTTTACCACCGAAGCCGCCTTGCGCGAATTTATGGAGAACCTGTACAGAGGGTGCCTTACCCATTCGGCAACAAAAATCGCTGCAGGTATCGGTATGGAGCATAAAAGCGTAATCCATGGGCTGTAAAACATCAACACGGCAAAATATGATATCATCAGCAGCCATGTGTCCCAGGTCTCGTTTATGGCCGACTGCATGGTGGATACTACCTGTTCGACATCACCCACCGTCCTGGACATCAGGTCTCCGACCGACTCATTCTCTATCCTGTCCATTGGATATTTGAGCACGCTTGACAGAAGGCCGGCCCTCATGTCACAGGCTATCCTGTTGCTCATATCCCTTATGTACCACCTTTTTACGTACCTGGCATATTGGAAGAACATTGTCACAAGCAGGAAGGCCGCACAGTAAAAGGCCAGATTCCTTACAAGCTCCGGCATGGGCCCGTTCTTCTCCAGATTTGCCGCAGCATCCAGTGCATGGCCCAATATTACGGGTCCGGCAACAATTATGGTGTTATACAGCACACCTCCGGCTGTTTGTATCCAAAACTGAAATTTATACCTTTTTAAATATGAAACCAGGCTCAGAGGGTTTTCCCCCGGCAGTTCAAATCTTCTTTCATTCATACTGCTACCTCACAATTCCGATGTTTAGTATCAAAGGATGTTTTATCCCGTCCTCCCGCTTTTCAAAAAACTTCGTCCAAAAGCTCCTTTGCTTTAACCTTTGCCTCATCCAGGACAATTTGTCCCTTTGTGGTGAGTTGGTAATATTTCCTTATCTTTCCGTTAACATTCTTTTCCATCTGCTCCAGATACCCGCTTTGGCTTAATTTGTGAAAAATCGGGTACAAAGTTCCAAATGAAAAATCATATCCGTGTTTTTTAAGCTCATCCTTGAATTCCATGACATAAACCGGTTCCTTTCCTGCATGGTGCAGTATGTGAAGCTTTATAAAACCAAGGAAAAAGTCCCTTACCAGCTCACTGCTCATAACTTCACCACCTTCATGACTAATTTCTTGAAGTATCTGATAATGTATCGTTATTCGATATCGTATTCTGATATTATAGTATGTCAGAGTTACCGCCATGTCAAGTATATTTAATAGGAGTATGTTGTCTTCACATGTTGCAGACCTAATAAAAAAGAACACCCCGGTCATCCGGAAGTGTTCTTGATTTTGACTGTAGTATCAGTGGTAATTCGATTTATTGCATAAACATTTACCCTTTTATCAATTTCTGATTAGAAATCTCCGGCTTTATCCTGTGCTTCCTTTATTGCGTTTCCTACAATAAATATACTTGCTTTACGGAGCATTGTTTTTATAATGAAATTCTGTTTGTTAACTTGCAGTCCCGGCAATATCCGTATATCTCAAACCTGTGCCCTGTGACATCAAAATCCAGTTCCTTCTGTAAAACCTTTTCATATTCCCCGAAAGGGCATTCATCTATGGAAATCATTTTGTGGCAGCAGATGCAGACAACATGGTGTTTATGCTCATTATGGTTTAATTCGTAACGGGCCCTTCCATCATCCAGAATGCTTGATTTTATTATCAAACCCTTGGAGGTTAGCGTTTCAAGTGTCCTGTACACTGTAGAAAGCCATATCGACACGTTTTTCTCTTTTAACTTTAAAAATACATCCTCAGCCGTAAGCGGAATATCTGCCGATTCCAGTATTTCAAGCACGGCGTTTCTGTGTTTAGTACTTTTTACCCCTTCTTTTGAGAGGACTTCCCTGTAATTATTATTTGCCTGCAACAAAATCATCCCTTTAATCAAATTATTTGAACTGTTTATAAAGGAATACAATACAAGTAAGTATTCCTGCTTCCTGATTTCAGGAAATCCGCAGTGCACTCAATATTCCGCTTTAAAAGCTCTTTTCATGACTACCTTGCCGATAACATTTTTATAAGCCAGTATACAAACAAGCGTAATAACTCCAACGATAACAATCGTACCTCCGGGCTTGAAGTCTGCATAGTATGAGATGTACAGCCCGGTGATCGTAAACATTACTGCAAAAATCACCGCGTAAACCATGGTCTGCCTGTAGCTTTTAGCGATCTGCATGGCACAAGCCACAGGTAAAACCATGAGTGAAGATATTACCAGAGTTCCTACCGTCCTTGCTGATATGGATATGGTAATGGCGGTAAGGAGTGTAAATACAAACCCGACGGCACCGGTCGGTATTCCGGCAAGCCTTGCAGATTCTTCATCAAAAGTAATGTAAAACAGCTCCTTATACAGTAAAACGACCGTCAATATAACGACAATACTAAGCCCGGCAACCATATAGAGCTCAAAATCGGTTATTGCCACAATACTGCCGAAAAGAAAGCTGTTGAAGCTGGCACTGTTTTTTACAAACCCGGATATAATTCCGGCAAGACCGATACCCATGGACATTATGACCGCTATCGCTATTTCGGAATACTTGGGAAAGGATTTACGTATTTTGTCAATTCCAAACGCAGAAACTACCGAAAAAACCACTGCTCCAAGTATGGGATTAACCCCCAGAGCCAATCCCGCAGCCACACCCGCAAGAGAGTTGTGTGAAAGTGAGTCTCCAATCATCGAAAACCTTTTCAGGACCACAGTTATACCTATACAGGGTGTGATAACTGCGATCAATATTCCTACAACAAAAGCCTTCTGCATAAAATCGTATTGAAGAATGCCAAACATCAGCTCACCTCTTTTCTACAGCAGTTTTTACAGTCGTGGCTATGCAGATTCACTCCGTAACCATATATTCCGGTCACAAATTCCTTTGACATACCTTCTTTGGGGTTATGCTCAAACAAACCGTTCTCTCCCAGGCAAATGAATCTGTTTGCATGGACGGTTATCGCCCCTATGTCATGCGTAACCATTACGACAGTCAGGCCAAGCTCTTCATTAAGTCTTGCAAGCAGGCAGTATACCGCTTCCTCTGACTTTGCGTCTATTCCGACCGTAGGTTCATCCAGAAAAAGTATTTCCGGCTCGCTGACAAGAACTCTGGCAATGAACACTCTCTGCTGCTGGCCCCCTGACAAATTGCCCATAAGCCTCTTCCTGTAATCCTGCATACCTACCTTTTCCAAAGCATTGTATACCATTTCCCTGTGATGCTTTTGCGGGAACTTGAAAAGGCCGATCCTTGAAAACAGATTTGCACCGACAATCTCTTCAACAGTTGCCGGGAAACTGCCGTTGAAAGAATTTGCCTTTTGGGAAACATAGCCCAGCTTGTCCCATCGTTTAAAGCTGTTGACGTTTTCGTCCAGCAACCTGATCTCACCGCTCAAAGGAGTGAGAATTCTCAGCATCAGCTTTATAAGGGTGCTTTTCCCCGAGCCGTTTGCTCCTATGATACCTAAAAAGTCGCCCTTATCTACAGAAAATGTAATATCCTTCAATATGAGCTTTTCATTGTACCCAAAATTCAGATTGTTTACTTCAATTATTTTTCCCATTGACTTAT
>CALMWN010000295.1 GCA_937873555.1 uncultured Clostridia bacterium | reverse complement strand
TTACTACTGTTACTACTACTGTTACTACTACTGCTGTTGTTGCTGCTGCAAGCTGTAGTTGCTACCATAAGCAAACAAATAAAAACTGCCATTAAAGTACGGGGTAATTTGTAATTCAACATGATTCTCCTCCTTTAAATTTAAATAATAGTGGACGGGTATAAAAAGGGACTTATCCCTTGATACCGGTGGAAGCGATGCCTTGCACGAACTGCTTCTGGAAGATAAAGAATACAACGACTACCGGAATTATAGACAGCAACGCTGCACTCATCAGATGGTTCCAGTTGACATAGTTTACTCCATTGAGCATTGCAAGACCGACCTGCACGGTATACATTTTGCTGTCGGACAGGATAATAAGCGGCCATTGGAAATCATTCCAACGCCACATAACAGTGAAAATGATCAGTACACTTATAAGTGATCTTGTATTCGGCAGAATGATTCTGCGGAAGATGCAAAATTCGGAAGCACCATCTATGCGTCCTGATTCAATCAGTTCATTTGGCAGCTCTGACATAAACTGACGGGAAAGAAACAGCCCGAATGCCTCTGCACAAGGCGGAAATATCAACCCCGCATAGGTATTGACAAGTCCCAGCTTAGAGATGATGATAAAGTTTGGAATCATTATCACCTGCAGAGGAATCATCAGTGTACTGAGTACCATCATAAAGAAAAAGTTTTTGAAGGCAAATTGGTATTTTGCAAATGCATAACCTGCCAATAAATTGATACATACAGTAATAGTCGTCGCACAAGCAGTGACAATAGAACTGTTTCTAAAATAGACATTAAAATTGGAAGCCTGCATGGCCTGTACGAAATTTCCCCACTGAAAAGAACTGGGCCAAAGCTTTGGAGGAAATGCAAAGATTTCATTGATTGGTTTTACTGCTGTTATAAGTATCCAATAAAATGGAAACAACATTAAAAATGTAGTGATTGCCATGATAACGTAAACCACCGTTTGAAAAATACAATCACTTAAACATGTATATGAGAAAGCCTTTATAGTACTTTGTTTTATTTCCATTTTTGAATCCATTATTTTATCTCCTTTTCAGATTTTATTCTGATCACGGTAAATATAAACAGTATCAGGAAAAGAATAACGCCTGCGGCAGAAGCACGGCCGTAATAATTCTCGTGAAATGCGGTATCATAGATATATACAACCATAGTTTTGGTTGCATTCAGGGGACCGCCCTTGGTCATGACGTAAATAAGGTCAAAAGAACGGAAACTATAAATAACACAAGTTATTAAAATAAATATATGAGTAGAATTCAACAGAGGCATCGTTATAAAGCGGAATCTCTGCCAACCTCCAGCCCCGTCTATTTTTGCAGCTTCATAGTACTCTGGCGATATACCTTGAAGTGCAGCCAGGTAAATGACCATATTATAACCGGTTCTGCTCCAGATAGTGCCGATAACAACCATCACCATTGCAAATTTCGGATTATTTGCCCATTCAATCGAACCGAATCCAAAAATATTGAGTATGTAATTGATAAGACCCAACTGTGAGTTAAAAAGCCAGATGAATACCATACCTACGACGACAGTTGATATAATGGATGGCATATACATTGCACTTCGGAAAAAACCTCTCAGCTTCATATCTCTGTTGAGCATAATGGCAAAAAACAGTGCCAATACCATCAAAATGGGAACGGTGGTGCTGGAAAATATGAATGTGTTCCACAGGGTCCTTAAAAACACTTCGTTTTGGAAGATATAGGAATAGTTATCAAAACCGATAAATTTGGGGCTGCCCATACCACTCCATTTTTGAAGACTGTAATAACCCGTTATAAAAATCGGGATAATCATAAATGTCATGAACAAAATCATGTTAGGAAGAATATAGAGATACGGAACAACCTTGATATTATTCCAAAAGGGCTGCTTATGCTTTTGACCGGCAGTCAAACGAATCACTCTCCCTGCTTCAAACTTTGTGTAAATTGGTGATAATATTAAATTTTCTTCATTGATTAACGGAATTTGATTTTATTCTACCATTAGTATATTTGCGGAAATATGCTGTGTAAAGGTATCATTTCTACACAGTAAGCGTTTTTTTTTACACTATTGCATAATAAATATTGTGTGCCGCTCCAATAATTTAGTACAATATTACTATAATACTTACATATACGTCAACGTTATAATATCTTGCCGATCCAAAGCGGCGGAATGGAGGCATATATTTCATGAAAAGAAGCTTTCAATCCAAGCTGTTTATTCTATTTATCACCAGCATTCTCTTGCCTCTGCTTGTGATGAGCAGCTTCTTATCCTTTTACTTTAATAATCGCAGTATTCGTACCAGTGAACAGAATATTTTCAATACTCTTTATACCGTATCACAAAATATTCGAATTTATCTGGACGACCTCAAGAGGGTATCCCTTTCTCCTAATGTATATCCCGATGTGATGAATTTTTACGAGCAGCTCAACAGGGGTGATGCCGACGACAGCTATCCGAGCTATCTTATTAGATATAAGTACCGCACTCTGATGCAGCAATTGCTCACACTTTCACGCAGCGATATCAAGGGAATCGCGTTTATACCGCTGAATAATCCTGATAGTATTATCTATTCGATTGATACACATACCGGTGTTATAAATAACACTACAAACTATAACTATAAAGACAAGCCGTGGTACAATTTGGTGAAAGAAAGCCGTGGTACCCCTGTGTTTTCTCTTTCAGGAGAGGCGGAGTATTACGAAGCGTCTATAAGCGCCGGGCTGACGGTAAGCAATGAGAAGAATATTTTCTCGGTTATGCGCCTTGTATGCAGTGATGACTACAAAAGATATATAGGAATTATCAAGGTGGACGCGTCTTCCGCCGTAATAAGAGATATTTTCAATAATATTTCCACAAGCGCACACTCGGGACTATTGCTTTTAGACCATAATGACGATGTTGTTTATTCTACCCGTGAATCGCTTAACCCTCTTTCCAAATCGTTGAATACAGGTATTACCGAAATTGCTACCGTTAACGGCAGCTTTTATTGTTACATACAGCCAATCCCAAACACTACATGGAGACTGGTGTAGCTGTCCTCTAAAACC
>CALMWN010000294.1 GCA_937873555.1 uncultured Clostridia bacterium | reverse complement strand
AGGGGGCAGCTCCCGCTTCTCAAGCTTCTTGTGAAAAAAACCGATCCCAAGGCCTTCGTTATCCTGACGGACATTAGGGAGGTATTTGGTGAAGGCTTTAAAACCTATGATTAGACTATTGACACAAAATCCCATGTTTGACAGTTGAGAAAGGTAAAAATCCTGTAAGCTATTCAAAATAGTGGCATACAGGATTTCTTTGATTTTAAAAAAGTGCGCAATGTATTAATGCCCTTTTGTTGTTTTAAAAATTTTTTTCATTCGTTTTGAAGTGATAATCTGGTAATCGGTATTAAAGCCAAAAACATCATGCAAAGCATCTGTAAAATCCGTCCTTGTATATATCGGTTCATAGCCTTCATCCTTAATCTCCTTAAAATTCATTTCTCTTAATTCACTGATAATCTCATGGCAGGTAAATTGCTCTTTGAGCCTCTTTTCGAGGAACCTATATATAATCAGCGATATAAAGCAAGTGATGAAATGTGCCTCGATCCGATCATCGTCTCTAAGGTATACAGGTCTTGCTTTGAACTCACTTTTCATGATTCTAAAGCATTCTTCTATTTCCCATCTTCTGTGATTTACTTTAACAATTTCAGAAACATCATCCTCCAGATTTGTACACACACCATAAAAACCGTCAAAGGCTTCTTCTTTCTGGATTAGAGTTGTATCAATGCTGTATTTCTCTTTATCAGCAACTTCTCCGTCAGAAGTTATACTTGTCTTTTGGATAAGCCTTTTATAGTCGTTTTGGTGACATTTACTTATTTTATCAGGGTTGGAGTCTATTAGCTTTTGAGCACGTTCTATTTGAGAGGTTCGGATTTTGCGCTGATAATCCCTGTATTTGATGGAGTATGTTACAATAAGCCTTTGTTCAAGGTTCTTTCCTTTAATCCAGCGTTCTTTGTAGAAAACCTTGGCCCGTATTTTTTCTTTATCTTTGTCACTGGCATTTTTTATCATCTCATCAAGTTTAGAGATGTCATAGGTTTTTTCGTCGCCCGGAAGTTTCCAGCCAATTGGAGCAAGAGACCAGTTTCGAAGGTGTTCATTCAATTTTTTAATGGACTGTGTGGTGATAAAAGCACGCCCGTCCTTGTCATTGAACTTACGATTAGCTTCGGAGGAAAGACCTGCATCTGTACAGACGACGAACTTGGAAAGCTTGAAATCAGATAATATTTTTTCTTCCAAAGGCTTTAATGTGAGTTGTTCATTCATGTTGCCCCTGTTAATACTGAAAGCGAGTGGAATGCCATCACCGTCCATGAACAGGCCCATCTGAACAATAGGGTTGGGTCTGTGCTCCTTTGACGGTCCGTACTGCTTATCACCATCTTCTTGTTCAATTTCAAAATAATAGTTTGTGCAGTCATAGTAAAGTATACCGGTATTCCTTTTTGAAATCTTCAGGCTGTTTTCATATAGAAATGATTGAATAAGGTCGTTTTCCTTAGTAAGGTAATCAAGTGCTCTATACGTTTGATGCGGCTCAAAATTAGGCTGCTCAATATACTTTTTGGACTCTTCGTATGTTGCAAGCTTTGATAAAGGGAATAGTATCCTGCCATAAATGAGTCTGGAGAGAATGGAATCCAAGTCAAATTCGAATTTGTATTTAACGGTAATATCTTTGCAAAGCTTATGTAGTTTAAGTTCATGGTATATCTGCTGCAAGAAAAGATATCCACCATTAAAGCAACGACGCTCATCCTTCTCAATTCGCTTGTATGGCGAGTACCTAGCAATGATATCGGGTTCTCGCCCTTCTTTTTCAATACGGTTCAGCTCTTTAACATATTCCTCTGCCCATTCGTGGGGATCTCTACCATTCAGTTTTATTTTCAGCTCCGCATAGGTTCCAAGCTTTTCTACAATCTTGGTGCTGCGAGTACCCTTATTATAGACAGATTTTGTTACATAGAAGGAAGTTGCATTTTTTGATTCAGAAGTCTGCAGTCTCATTTCACACACCCTGTCATTAGTATAATACTGATATTATAACACAATGCGACGCATTGCGCAATAATTATTTTTAAAATTTGACAAAAAAATAAGCCTATATCAAGGCTTACAGGATTTTTTTTCCTATGCAACTGTCAAACACCCGTCAAACACCCGAACTGTCAAACACC
>CALMWN010000293.1 GCA_937873555.1 uncultured Clostridia bacterium | reverse complement strand
ATGGAGATATTACTTTGGTAATTTATGAAAACCATACTTTGCTGCGCCGTTTTTATTACAATTCTGAAATAGCACTTACACTTAAAGCCGACAGCGACTTGATCGGTAAGGAAGTATTCAACAATGATGAGGTTACAATAGTAGGAAAATTGGTGGGAAAATACACAAAGTATTAAATAAAAAATCAGGGACATCTAGTCCTTGAATTTTTGGCCAGATTTCGCTTCACGAAATGATCCAAAACAAAAAACCCAGGGGGCGCCAAGTTCACTGGGTTTTGTCACATTCCATATTTTAAGATGGACCGCTCATGTTGGCTCTTTTATTTTGAGCAGGTCATCCATCTCTTCCTCCAATTTTTCCAACAGCCTATCCTTGATTTTACCATCTTCCGGATAGGATACACTGGTTGTAATAAGTCTATAACCTTCACTCTTTTGTTTTATTAAGGGATTTGTTTCGTATATATCCATGATTTTATCTTTGATACATTCAGCTCCCGCCCTGTCTGCAAAAGGCAGCAACATTATCAGGTTGTTGGTGCCGTGGGAGAACACCGAATCAGTATCCCTGAGCTTTGTTTTCAGCACCTTGCTTATTAAGCCTGTCACTTCCGAAACAGTTTGTTGGCCGTCTTTTTCCAAATCATCTGTTGACAGCGAAGCCAGCATTATTGTTAAAGAATACCCCCCCCTACCGGCCGTCTTAATCTCCCTATTGAACATTTCTGAAAAACTGAAGGTTAATATATCGTCTTCCATATTCTTTTTTACAGCTTTGCTATATGGAATACCAAGAAGATTGCATACTTTTTGCAGTACTACAGTCTCTTCAAATGGTTTTGCAATGTATTCCCTTGCTCCTACCTGGATAGCTTTCACAACATATTTTTTATCAGTAAATTTCGATGTCACAATTACAGGAATATCCTTGAAATCATCTTTGTATTTTAATTCCTTTATATAATCCAGGTTATCCAATTCACTGGAATTGAGAACCCAGATAACGGCATTAAAACTTAATTTACTGTCCCTAAACATGTAAACAGCTTCAGTTAAATCCTTGACATTAAAAATATTAATATTCAGGTTTTTGAGTATACTGCCTAATTCAATTTTGGTAACCCCGATTTCATCTATGCATAGTAGATTATAACGCATCGGTCCGTACCTCCGGGTAGTAGAAATATGTAAAAA
>CALMWN010000292.1 GCA_937873555.1 uncultured Clostridia bacterium | reverse complement strand
ATCCTGATTTCACCGGAATTAAGGCTTTGAAGTTCGGACAGCTTTTCTTCCCCTGTTTTTATAAAATTGTATGCCTGTTCTATATGCTTGAAAAGCAGTTCTCCCTCTTGTGTAAGTGTAACCCTGCGGGCTTTCCTGAAAAAGAGCTTTGTGCCTGTTTTTTCTTCAAGGCTTTTAATTGCCTGACTGATTGCCGATTGGGTTATAAAAAGTCTATCAGTTGCAGCTGAAAAGCTTCCGGACTTTGCAGCATGGTAGAATATTTTGTACAATTCAAAATTAATATCCATAAGTTTACCTAATAAAATATATTAAAATTATTAAATTTACTTATTCATTATAACATAATATAATTGAAGTGTAATAGGTGTATGAATAAAAAGGAGAAGATTATGGACAAGACGGTTAGAAGGATATATGTTGAAAAGAAAAAAGGATTTGACATAGAGGCACAGGGCTTGTACCGTGACCTGAAGGAAAATCTGCTTATAGAAGGGCTTAAATCAGTCAGGATAGTCAACAGATACGATGTAGAGGGTATTTCGGATGAGGAATACAGCAGGGCAAGAAGCCTGATATTCTCAGAGCCTCCGGTGGATATGGTGTATGACGAAAAAATTGAAATAGGAAAGGGTTCAAAAGTTGCAGCAGTTGAATACCTTCCCGGACAATATGACCAGAGAGCGGATTCGGCTTCACAATGCATTCAGCTGTTAACCTGCGGAGAAAGGCCCGAGGTAAGAGTGGCAAAACTTATAATCCTGGAGGGTGATATAAGCGGCGAGGATTACAACAGGGTGAGGGATTACTGTATAAATCCGGTTGAATGCCGGGAGGCTTCACTTGAAAAGCCTGCTTCCCTGGATAGTGAGGTTGCGGTACCGGGGGATGTCAAATTACTGTACGGATATGTAAATATGGACAGGGAACAGCTGAAGACGCTTATTAAGGATATGGGCTTTGCCATGTCTTTGGAGGATCTGGAATTTTGTCAGGCATATTTCAGGGATGAGGAGAAAAGAGACCCTTCAGTTACCGAATTGAGAGTCATAGATACCTATTGGTCCGACCACTGCAGGCATACTACCTTCCTGACCAATATAGAAAGTGTGGAATTTGAAGAGGGCCCTTATTCCGAGCTTATAAAATCGGTATACAAAGACTACCTGAAATCCAGAAAGTCCGTTTATGGAGAAAGAGACAGGGATGTCTGCCTTATGGACCTTGCAACTATTGCGATGAAAGAGCTGAGAAAAAGAGGCCGGTTGAACGACCTTGATGTTTCTGATGAAATAAACGCCTGCAGTATTATAGTAAATGTTGATGTTAACGGTACTGATGAGGAATGGCTTGTTATGTTCAAAAATGAGACCCACAATCATCCAACCGAGATAGAGCCCTTCGGTGGAGCCGCGACCTGTCTGGGAGGGGCTATCAGGGATCCGCTTTCAGGAAGATCTTATGTTTACCAGGCAATGCGAGTCACAGGTAGTGGTGACCCAAGGACCGGCGTCAAGGACACCTTGCCTGGAAAGCTGCCGCAGAGGAAGATAACAACCGGCGCAGCTGCGGGATACAGCTCATATGGCAATCAGATCGGCCTTGCAACCGGCCAGGTTGCAGAAGTTTATGACGAGGGCTTTGTAGCAAAAAGAATGGAAATAGGTGCAGTTATAGGTGCTGTACCAAGGAAGAATGTAGTACGGGAAAAACCCCTGCCGGGGGACGTCATAATACTTCTGGGAGGAAGGACGGGACGGGATGGCTGTGGAGGTGCAACAGGTTCTTCCAAGGAGCATAATGAGGATTCGCTTTTAACATGTGGTGCTGAGGTCCAAAAGGGTAATCCGCCGACTGAAAGAAAGATTCAAAGGCTTTTCAGAAATACTTGCGTAAGCAGGATGATCAAAAAATGCAATGACTTTGGCGCAGGTGGAGTATCGGTTGCGATTGGTGAATTGGCAGACGGACTTGATATATTTCTTGACGAAGTTCCAAAGAAATATGAAGGACTGGATGGTACCGAGCTTGCCATTTCAGAATCCCAGGAGCGTATGGCGGTAGTTGTAGCCTGCACGGACGAAGAGGCTTTCATAACTGCAGCAAGGGAAGAAAACCTGGAGGCAACAAGGGTTGCAGTTGTAAAAGCTGAAGACAGGCTGAGAATGTTATGGCGGGGTAATACAATTGTAGACATCAGCAGGGAGTTCCTTAACACGAATGGTGCTAAGCAGACCTGCAGGGTTATGGTCACTCAACCTGCAGAAGAAAAAGGGTATTTTAAAGAACTGCCTTATGAGATAAATGACTGTTCTGACGATATAGAAAAGGCGTGGCTTAAAAATCTTCAAAGACTTAATGTATGCAGTCAAAAAGGCCTTGTGGAAAGATTCGACAGTACGATAGGTGCCGGGACGGTATTGATGCCTTTCGGGGGCAAATACCAGAGCAGTCCTGCAGAAGGAATGGCTGCCAAGATTCCGGTCATGGACGGAGATACCTCTACAAGTACAATAATGACCTATGGATATAACCCTTCCATAGCAAAATGGAGCCCGTTCCATGGAGCCTTGTACGCTGTTGTTGAGGCAGTTGCCAAGGTAGTGGCAATGGGGGGGGAATATAAAAATGTTAGATTGACCTTGCAGGAATATTTTGAAAAACTGGGTGATGACAGCAGGAAATGGGGTAAGCCCTTTAGTGCTTTACTGGGCGCATTTCATGCGCAGATGAAGCTCGGAATTCCGGCTATAGGTGGCAAGGACAGCATGTCTGGGACTTTCAAGGATATATCCGTTCCTCCAACCCTGGTTGCCTTTGCAGTTAATGTTGCCAAAGCGGACAGGATAGTATCCACCGAATTCAAGAGGCCCGGAAGCAAGGTGGTATTGATACCGCTCCACCGTGATGCGAACGACATACCGGATTTTCAGCAGCTTGAGAAGAATTACTCATTCATCAGAAAACTCATCGAAGGTGAAAATGTGCTGGCTGCACATACCGTCCGGTCCGGCGGTATAGCCGAGGCTGTAAGCAAGATGTGTTTTGGAAACAGGATAGGCTTTGTATTCAATGGCTATATACCTGCCAAAAAGCTTTTTTCTCCGGAATATGGTTCAATAATCCTTGAGATACCCCAGGAAAAAGATTTGAACGGGCTTTTTGAAGAAATGGAATTCCATATGCTTGGATATACACAGATGCTTAAGAGCATACTGGTGAATGGAAAGGTAATACTGCTGAAAGATGCCCAGAAAGGCTGGGAGGAGCCGCTCGATAAAATATTTCCCACAAAAGCGGCAGAAGCAGAGGGAGTTGTAAGACAATACAATTACAACAGGCGTAATTTAGTGAAACCGATGACATTATCTGCAAAGCCGAGGGTTTTCATCCCGGTATTCCCCGGGACCAATTGTGAGTACGACACTGCCAGGGCTTTTGAAAGAGCTGGGGGAACTGCGGACGTTTTTGTTGTCAGGAATCTCTCACCTTTGGAAATAGAAGAGTCGATCAGGGTAATGGTTGAAAAGATAGACAATTCACAGATAATAATGCTGCCGGGAGGATTCAGCGGGGGCGATGAACCTGACGGATCAGGAAAGTTTATTGCCACAGCATTCAGAAACCCATACATGAAGGAAGCCGTAATGCGCCTTTTAAAGCAGCGGGACGGCCTTATACTGGGCATCTGCAACGGTTTTCAGGCGCTGATAAAGCTGGGGCTGGTTCCATATGGAGAAATCAGGGATATTGATGAGGATGACGCTACATTGACCTTCAACACAATAGGCCGGCATGTTTCTAGCATGGTTTACACCAAAACGGTTTCCACTCTTTCACCATGGTTTAACAATGTAGAAGCCGGTGATATCCATACCATTTCCGTTTCGCACGGTGAAGGCCGTTTTGTAGCAAATCAGCGAGTGCTGGAGATGCTTGAAAAGAACGGGCAGATAGCTACCCAATATGTGGACCTGAAGGGAAATGCCACTTATGATTACAGGTTTAATCCCAATGGTTCGGTTGAGGCGATAGAGGGTATAACCAGTCCTGACGGAAGGGTCCTGGGGAAGATGGGGCATTCGGAACGAATTGGCTTCAATGTAGTTAGAAATGTACCCGGGAATAAGGACCAAAAGATTTTTGAGGCAGGAATAGGATACTTCGGATAGTTCCATAAAAATACAACCTGTTGCAGGCGTGAAACCGTGAGGATGGCGTAAATATGGACTGAAGCCGCGCTCACGGTTTTTTATCAGGATTTTTCTTATTGTTTTACTTCAATTAACAGTTAATTTGTGGTAATTTAATATATGACTGAAAAAAAAGTGTTCTGAACACAGGGGGACTAATGAGGCAATACATGAGGTTGATATTGCAGCTTCCTGCTGCTGTAAAGCTGTTTCTGGCAACCGAGCTGTGCTTCGGCTTTGGAACGGGCATATGGAATTTGAATTTTAATTTTCATTTGAAGGAATTAGGCTTCAGCGAGGTTGATCTGGGAACAATCGCAGCTTTTGGAAGCGTTTCCGTCGCTATGGTTTCGGTTATTGCCGGGCGTCTTTGCGACAGGATTGGCTATCATCCGGCCATGGTACTGGGATGCCTGTTGAAAGCCAGTGGAATGGCTATTATAGCAGCATTGCCGGGAATGGAATTTGCATTTGCAGGACAGTTAATATCCGGAATAGGAGACGCTTTTATACTCCCATCAGAATTTCCATTTTTATTGAGCCTTGTTGACGAGAAATACAAAAGTCTGGTATATAACCTCCTGATATGTGCATATCTTTTCGCCATGTTCTTCGGAAATCTTGCAGGAGGATATTTACCATTGAGGACCAACTGGCTTACGACAAGATATGAATTTTCGCTTCTACTGTCTTCACTGTCATTTGCAATGATAGGTGCTGGAAGATATTTTCTGCCAAGAAGAAAAATCGAATCGGAATCCAAAGCGTTGTCTTTCTCCATTTTAAAGGAAAAAAAGCTGGTATGGTTTCTGCTGTACGGAGTTGCAGGAATGATGGTCTTCAATATGATTTCGTCAATGGTCAATATTGTTTACAGAAAGCATTTCGGTCTGCAGGACAGCGTAATCGGAGTATTATTTTCTGTATCGACATTGGCATCCTGTATTGCCGTTTTTCTTTTACCGGTAATTATTAAAGGCTTTAAGAATTATCATACAGCTGTCGCAGTTCTGACACTTAACTCAATTACTCTGGCAGTTATGTCTTTGGCAGGCATGCAGCTGTTTGCATCGCTCTGGATCGGCTTCAATGTGTTGAGGATAACACTTCCGGGTCTGGTAGACAGTCCGATGCTGCAGTCAATGCCTGAAAACAAACAGGGAACATACTCAGGCATGCGAATATTCGCGAACAACATCGGCATGGGGCTTGGCGCTGTATTGTCCGGAGTATTCATATCCAGCAGCCGCTTTGGGTTCCTACTGCTGACGGCTTCCTTTGTAACCGTATTACAGCTTGTGATTTACTGGAAGGGCTGCAGTAAATATATAGGGTGTGGCTGAGAAACCCACAGGAGGGTGTGAAATGAATATGCGGGGCTTTTGCCCCGCTTATTCATTTCACATCTTGTATTATTTGCCTGAACGTGTTGTCGATATCATTTGCAGGCCTGTTGTTTGAAATATCGTATAGCAGTTGATTCATTCTCGTCGTGATTGATGATAAATCGCTTACTACCACATTGGTAATGGAAGCATCCGCTTGTTTTACCCTGGTGGTGATCAGATTTTTTATATCACTTGAGCTTTTGGACGGATCTACATGCCTGTATGCAACCAGTGCGGTATTACAGTTTACTATCACGTTTGCCTGCCTGATTTCACGCATTGTATTCAACTGTGTTCTGATAGCATCGGATCGCCGGGCATCAGAAGCAATCCTGGAATCCGTCACGTTGTTTATTTCTGTATTTCCAATGGGAGTAGTGCTGGATCTGGTTCTGTTTACTATACCAAAACCTGAGCCTGGCTGAGGACTTGTGTTAATGATTACCTGGCCCTGCGGTACCGTACCGGTCCGGCTTTGGCCCTGAATTCCAGGCCCCTTTGCAGAACAGCCATTTAAAAGTAATAAAAATGTACATGAAAGAGCCGCTAGAGTGACGGCTGGCTGCAGTTTCTTATCCATTGAGTATCGCCTCCGTCATTATTTTTCTCATCTATATGTTTTTTATAGATGCAATTATATGCTGTGTGTCAGGTCTTTTACTTTTTTATTATTTGCTGTCATTTTTCTTTAGGGAGTCTGATTTTTTTGACACATGTTTTTAGTGTTTTATTATAACTTTGCCCCATATCCAGATAATTAATCCATTGGATATTTCTTCTTAACATCTCTGGCACAATTTAAGGACATAATAAGCATGATTCATATAAGGAGGTGTTTTAATGCGTTTAATTGCCAGGCTGCAGGACGAAAGACAGGTAGGCGCTCTTGTGGATTCTCTTAAGAATATTGGCTTTGACCGTGGAGATATGGTTGTCAGCGACCTTGCTGAAGAACAGAAATATAACAACGCCAGGAAAGCGACAGATGATGGGTTTACCTTCATAAAATCCGAACGTGACGGACTTGGGGAACTTGAACCATTCAGTGAAGGGATCAGGGGACTTAAGGGGGAGGAAGGGATAGTAGTTGCAGTTAAGACTCCAAAGCATGATGCAGATAAGGTCAGATCCGTTATGGAGCAGTCTGGAGCAGTAGAAATTGTACAGGATTAACAGGCATACTAGGTGTTTCACGGAAGTGTAACATACAATTGACATAAAATGATATTTTATTTTTTCACATGTTTCATATAATCCTCGATAATACTTTTTGAGAGGTTGCTTAATGCTATGAATTCCCCTCCGTATATCAGGGTTTCATCCATCATTCCCATCCAAAGGACTCTTACAGTGACTATAATGCTGATGTGACCCGGTATATCGATGTATAATTCCACAACATCATTCTGGTTCAGATATTCTTTACATCTGAAACCTATTCCGACACTTGTGATATTAGTGATCTCTACTCTGGCAGTCACGGTTTTACCGTTTACCACCATATAGGAAGCATCTGTTTCGAGCAGGGCCCGTTTAAATTTTCTCCTGTCATTAGGGAAACTGTAAATTTTTTTTGTCGTATTCGAAGAATCTTTCATCAAATTTGTCCTTTTTATTATCACGTTTGTTTTATCGTATTT
>CALMWN010000291.1 GCA_937873555.1 uncultured Clostridia bacterium | reverse complement strand
ATCACGTCATGGACGCTGACGACGTCGTTGAAACCAAATGCATAGTGGGCAGCAGAGGGGCAGCTCCGCTCAAACTGGGCGATTTTAAAGACATGTACATCATTGGAATGATGCAGGCAGTCAAGGCTTATGAGAAACTTACGGTAAAGGCAGCGCTTGAGGGTGACAGGAATGCTGCCCTGGCTGCTTTGATGGTGAATCCTCTGGTAGGGGACTATCACAGGTCAAGAGGTGTTCTGGATGAAATGCTGGAAGCAAACAGGGCTTTTCTTCCACAATTTTTTGGGGGGGACGGATCATGAGGAATTATATACTCGGAGTTGACGGAGGAGGTACAAAAACCCACTGCGCTTTGTTTGATACCGACGGCAATTTGATTGACATGCTGAAATGGGGTCCAACCAATCATGAAGCCTTAAAAGGCAGCTTTAGCGAGCTGGCGGATGAATTGCATAAAATGCTGGAATGCCTGTCTGACAGGAATGGCATGGATACCGGGGGAATTTCAAAATCGGTGTTTGGTATGGCCGGAGTAGATACCAAGAGACAGAATGCAGTAATATTGGAAATAATAAGGGGATTGGGAATAAAAGATTTTATACTTTGTAATGATGCCTATTTAGGTATAAAGGCAGGATGCCCGGAGGGATATGGTATCTGTGCAATCAACGGCACAGGCTGTACTGTGGCCGGAATCGATGACAAGGGTAACATGCTTCAGATTGGTGGCCTGGGAAGGTTGACAGGCGACTGCGGAGGAGGAAACTATCTCGGAACCTGCGCCGTGTCCGAGGTATATAACTCGCTCTTTAAAGAAGGCAGGCACACTTTGATGGTTGAACTGATGTTTGAAAAACTCTGCATTCAGTCAGGAGCTGATTTTGTAGATGGACTTACACAGGCAACCGGCTCGGGGAAATACCGCATAAAGGATCTGAACGGTATAGTATTCGAAGCGGCAAACCTGGGTGACGCCGCAGCTTTGGAGATTCTTGAAAAAATGGGCATTGAAAACGGAAAATCCATAAATGGTATCATAAAGCACCTTGATTTTAATATGGATTCTTCCATACCGGTAATTCTGGTGGGTTCCATATATACAAAAGGCGAGAATCCCAAAGGGATAGATTCATTGAAGGCACATGTCATTAATGCCAATCCCGGCATAAACTTCGATTTCAAGCTTCTCAAGCAGCCTCCGGTGGCAGGCGCTGCGGTATGGGGAATCAAAGAAGCCCTGGGAAAGGATTACCGCAATTCAATACATGAAAAGGTGCTGGATGTTATACAACGGGCAGCAGGGTATTAATATAAAGTAAATATATGACATAAGTTCAATATTAAAATTTTTTCATAAATAAGAAAAAGTGTTCATTTACACTATTGAAGGCTTAAAGTACTATTAAATCAGATTAATAAAAAATTACGGGAATTTTTCATACTCTTTCTATGTTATTTTCTACAGGTATATAACTTGTTCACAGCGAACTTGAAATATGCTTCTTACGTACAACTCAGAGGCTAACTCAATGAAATCGGTTTTAGATGCTTATAATTACATACCGCTTACAATTTATTTAGGGCCGGGGATGCTGTTGTCTCACATTGATTTGAAACATTTCACGAAGATATCGGATATGGTCAGCCGGAACCCATAACGAAATTTCACCGGTACGGGGAGGAGAAAGTATGACCGGAAGCTTAATAAGGCATCTTAAAAGAGATAGTTGCTTATACCTTATGCTGATTCCCGGACTATTGTTTTTTATAGTCTTCAAATATGCTCCCATGTATGGTATAACCATAGCTTTCAAGGATTATAACATCGGAGCCGGGATTCTTGGCAGCAAATGGGCCGGACTTAAATATTTCAATGAGTTTTTCGCCTCTCCGGATTTCTTGAAAATCCTTAGGAATACAATAATTCTAAGCTTTTATAAATTGCTGTTCGGGTTTCCGGCACCGATACTTTTTGCCATACTTCTTAACGAAGTGAGAAAGATGCTGTTCAAGCGTACAATCCAAACTGTGGTATACCTGCCCCACTTCATATCATGGGTTGTAATAGGCAATCTGGTCATTATAATGCTTGCTCCAAAGACAGGACTTATAACCAACATCATAATGCTTTCGGCAGGAAGGGAAATAAACCCCTTGATGGATCCCGGATATTTCAGAGGGGTTCTGGTGCTTTCCGACATGTGGAAGGAGCTTGGGTGGAGTGCGATTGTATACCTTGCTGCTCTAAACGGTGTCGACCCTAATCTGTATGAGGCTGCTGAAATTGATGGTGCAACAAGGGCAAGGAAGATGTGGCATGTCACTCTACCCTCAATCAGAGGGATAATAGTAATAATGCTGATTTTAAGAGTGGGACACATCCTTGATGCAGGATTTGAGCAGGTTTTAATCATGTCTAATCCAATAGTAAATGATATTTCCGAGATAATTGATACATATGTTTACAAGGTCGGCCTGCAGAGGGCACAGTTCAGCTATTCAACTGCAGTCAACCTGTTCAAGTCGGTTATCGGACTGATGCTGGTGGCAGTAGTAAATACCGTTTCACGAAGATGGGAGGAAGGCCTATGGCGGTGACACAGCCGGTAGAGCGAAGATATACAGGGATGGTAAAACGGAGAGGCCTGGATGTATTTGCCTTATTCAATCATGTATTCCTGGCTTTGATTGCCGTATTCACACTTTACCCTTTCTGGTATGTAATAATAGCTTCACTTACGGGTGACTACATAGCAGGACTGGACATTTTCTTCCTTTATCCGGTCAGATTCACTCTAAGTGCCTATAGGATGGTCTTTTCCACAAGGAGCATACTGACGGCATACGGAAATACATTATTTATCACCATAGTCGGAACGGTTATCAGTTTAACGGTAACTGCACTGACTGCATATCCACTCTCAAGGGGAAGGCTCCGTGGGAGAAATATCATTACCCTGCTGTTGTATTTTACCATGCTGTTTAATGGCGGATTGGTACCTACCTATCTGGTTGTAAGAAATCTTCATCTTATCAACAGCCTGTGGGCACTTATACTGCCCAGAATGGTAAGCGTCTATAACATGCTTCTCATGATAAATTTTTTCCGTTCCATACCCGACAGCCTTGAGGAATCCTCAAGCATTGAAGGAGCCAATGATTTTTACATTCTTTTTAAGATCATGCTCCCGTTATCCTTGCCCATGTTTGCCACACTGACGCTTTTCTATGCAGTTTCATATTGGAATCTTTGGTTCGATGCCGTGATTTACCTGTCCAAATCAGCAAAATATCCGCTTCAACTTATCCTGCGGGAGATAGTGCAGCAGGTGGATTTAAGCTACGTGGCCGGAGGAAGCAGTGATTTGACAATGTCCAATGTAACCATGCAGTCGGTAAGGATGGCGACGATCGTAGTTGCGATAGTACCGGTAATGATGGTATATCCTTTCCTTCAGAAATATTTCGTCAAAGGAGTAATGATAGGGGCTATAAAGGGTTAAGATGTTAATTCATGGAATAGACCGAAAGGGCTTTTAATAAATGAAGGGAGAGTGAATGATAATGAAGTGTAAAAGATTCCTGTCAGCGATTTTAATGCTGATGTGTCTGACATCTCTTTTTGCCTGCAGCAACAGCAATTCATCAAAGGACCAGGGTAAGGAAACCGTAAATGCTCAGAGCACTTCAGGCCAGCAGAAGGAAAACCCGCTTTTGGCAGATGACGAAAGCAAGCAGTACTCCTATGTTATCATGCAGGGAAAGCAGTTTGATGTGACTCCGGGGAATCCAACCGAAAAATTCCTTGAACAAAAGTTTAATGCCAAATTCGAATTCATGCTGGTACCACGTGGTTCCAACGAGGTGGATTACAAGAACAAGCTGAACCTGCTTATGGCTTCGGGTAGCGATTTGCCTGACCTGATGCAGTTGAACGATATCGGAATAGAGCAAAGATTCGTTGAGCAGGGTTTATTGATGCCACTTGACGAACTTGTTGCGAAATATGGTCAGGAAATGATAAAAATAAGACCTCCTGAGACCTGGGAGGTATTCAAGTTCAATGGAAAGCTATTTTCATTACCGAATCAGTACAATCCTTCTTCAGCAGTTCCATATATAAGGAAGGACTGGCTTGACAAACTGGGAATGTCCGTACCGGAGACCATGGAACAGTTTGAGGCGGTTATCAAGGCTTTTACCGAAAAAGACCCGGATGGCAACGGCAAGAATGATACCTATGGAATCAGCGGACCCAATACACCCATACTTGACAGCTTTTTAAATGCATTTTTGTATGAAGGCATTCATTTTGACGGTTGGGTCCTGCGTGACGGTAAGCTGGCACATGCGTCCACCCTGCCTGAAGCAAAAAACGCACTTAAAAGGATAAACAACTGGTACCGCAACGGGTGGATAGATCCAAGGTTCCCATTGATGTACAGGGACAAATTTGAGGAGATCATTGGCGAGGGTAAATTCGGCAGTTATTTCTTTGATCTGCAGCGTATAGACCCTGCTTTTGATATAGGGTTGAAGACTCTTTACGACAGAGACCCCAAGGCTTACTTCACAACATCACCTCCCATAAAGGATAAAAAAGGTGAACAACACCTTTATACCGGTGATTTTCGTTCATTGGGATATACCATGGCCATTTCAGCCAAATGTAAAAACCCGGCACGCTTGATGAAGATGATAAACTATGCCGCCTCGGAAGAAGGCTACATGCGTATCCGTTACGGTGTGAAAGGCGTCAATTACACTATTGATGACAAGGGAACAGTTAAATATATTCCACCCTGGGATGATATCAATAAAAGAACGCAGGAAGGCTTGAGCATCCAGTATTCAAACCTGTTCCGCAGGGAGTGGGAGGATAAGGCAGCTTCTCCGGAAGTATGGAAGGGCAAGGATATAGTAAAAAAATACGGCTCGTCCCGTTCACCCATATTTACAACTACACCCGCAATGATAAAAAGCAACACAATTTTAAATCAGCTTCGAGATGATACTTTCACGAAAATCATAGTGAACAAAGGGGATATGGATATAGACAAGGCCTTTGACGATTTTGTGGCAAAATGGAAGGCTGACGGAGGCAATGATATTACCCGGGAGATAAATGACGAATACGGTAAGTCTGCAAAAAAATAACTTTGCGCAATACGGCGAAAAGTATGAATAAAAAACATGGAGGATGTTGATATGATATTTGGGGATTTGAATTACTGGGAAAGTGAGAAAAACATTTATCCTGCAGCTGTTGTAAAGGCTTTGGAATATATAAGGGGTTTGGACTTCAGCAAGCTTGACAACGGACGCTATGAAATTGAAGGACAGCTGATACACATAAATGTTTTCGAAACCACCACTGCACCATTGTCCCAGAAGAGGCCTGAAACCCATGCAAAATTCATAGACCTTCACTATCTTATAGAAGGGAGTGAAGTGCTTGGCATTGACAGGTATTCCGACAAATACGAGGTGGATGAGGACTGCTCGCAGTCGAGGGATGTGGTTTTCTATAAAAAAGCATTTAATGAGACTGCTCTTGTACTGACACCCGGGTGTTTTGCCGTTTGCTTCCCGTATGATGTCCACAAGCCTGGTTGTACAATTGAAAATGTGCAAAAAATCAGAAAAGCCCTTGTAAAAATTGATATGAGCCTTATCAGGTGAAAAGACCATCTTTGCTCTGGATGGAGGAATGCCGTAGTGAAGAAATGGAGATACAGTTTATTCATCAGGTTTGTTGCCACATATCTGCTGGTGCTTATTATTCCTCTTTTGCTGATAGGAAGCTTTGTATACGGAAGCTTTACTTTACTGCTGGAAAATCAGGCGAAGCAGTCCATAAGGCACATGGAGCTTCAAATGACGGAAATAGTTGATACACGCATAAGCGAGCTTGAAAATCTGTCATTCAGCATATCGAATGATATGGATATTGCTCCACTGTTTTCCGCTGCTCTTAACAGTGAAAATTCCTACCAGTATTATACGGGAATAAGAAAATTAAAAAGTTATGCATCTTCGAATGCCCTGATAGACAATGTTTATCTGAAAGGAAATGATACGCTGCTGGATATAAATGGCCTGCCACTCCAGCAGAATATATATGACATCAACAGGGTTTTCAGTATGGGGTACCGTGCCAACAGCCTGTTTTACAATCCTGGTGCCATTAAATCCTCCATTCTGTTCATAAAGGTAATGCCTTCAGGACTGGAGAAAGCAACCGGATATCTGGTTTTCACAATACCTGTGTTTTCTTTTAAAAAAGTTGTCAACGGCATTCTTGAGGAATACAAGGGTAATATATACATGCTGAACAACTATGGTGATATAGTGGTATTTGATACTGGCAACAATGACATTATCAACCCGAAACCGGTGCTGGAAAAAGTCAGAGGCAAAGATACGGATACTCCGGTCAGCTGCGAAATAAACAAGACCAGGTACATAATATCAAATATACATTCGAGCAACACCGGATTATCATATATAACAATACTGCCTTACAGGCAAATCATGGAAAAGGTGGATGCAATAAAAGCGAAAACCATTCAGATAAGTACGGCAGCATTACTGATAGGCCTGATTCTTGCTTATTTCTTCTCATACAGGAATTACAAGCCCATTAAAAAAATGATCAGTTCCAAAATTCCGGAGGCTTTCCTTAAAAGCAAAAAAACTTACAGTAATGAGCTGGACATGATAAACAGTATTTACAGCTTTGCAATTAACGAAAATCAGACTCTTCGGGAAATAATCAATGAAAATGCCTCGGCTTCAAGGACAGATTTTCTGCTCAAGCTTCTAAGAGGTCAGATTGCTGATAGAAACACGGCTGAGAAGATGGCGTACTCCCTGAATATGGATATTGAGGGCGGGAGTTTTTCGGTTGCGATAATCAGTATAGATAACTACTATTTGAAGGATAACATGCTGAAGATCGTAGATGAACTGGATAGACTGCTATCTACTGTATACACATTTTTTACAGATACCTTTGGGAAATACGGAATGTTTTACCTGCTGCTTCCTGAAGAAGATAAAATCGCAGTGGTTATAGACATAAGAAACAACAATTTTCAAATGGAAGAATTCACTTCCCGAGTGCAGGAATTATTGATGCTTGTGGCAGGCAGCTTTGCTTTCACTGTAACTGCAGGCATCGGATGCCTGCATGAGAACCTGTTCGACATTCGGGAATCCTACCGGGAAGCCCGTCTGGCTGTAGGCTACAAGCTTATTAAAGGCAAAAACAATGTCATCCTCTACAGCGATATAAATGACAAGGAATACAGGATGGAATTGAAAGGCTTTTACATATTGAACGACAAGAACAACATATTGAATTATTTGAATGCGGGAGATATAAACAGCATTCACCGGGAAATCGACCTGCTTTTTCAGAACATCAGGAACATGCAGCTTTCACTCAACATAGTCAAATGTATATATTATGAGGTTATTAATACAGCCATCAGGGTTGCAAATGATTACAACATGGAAAGCAGCAAGCTTATGGACCTGATGTGTGTTGAGACCCTGGATGAGCTTCAGAACAATATCATGCTTATATACAACGATATCTGTATGAATATTATGAAACTGAAAAGGCACAGGAATATGGATGTAGGAGAGCAGCTGATCAAATACATAAATGAGCATTACAAGGATCCGGGATTATCACTGGAGCACCTTTCAGAGAAGTTTAACCTGTCTCCTCCATATATCAGCAAAATATTCAAGGAAAAGTCGGGGGGCAATTTTATTGACTATTTGATAAAGACTAGAATCAATGCATCAAAAAGCGAATTATTGAATACAAGAAAAGCAATAAGAGAGATCTCGGAAAATGTCGGATACACGGAGATTCACACCTTTATGCGCAACTTCAAGGACTACGAAAAAATAACTCCAGGACAATACAGGAAAAAGTTCGGCTGCTCCTTTGGAAATTCAAGAGACCTTGCATGACCGGTGCCATTTCACATAATTTATTTCTAGAAATAAATTATGCTTTCGGCAGGTTTAATAGGAAGTGCTTTTTAACATTTTCATAGACTGGAAATTTGCTATGTTAAAAAGCACCAGCTTTCATATCTAAAAGCTGTGAATTAAGACATTATGGAGGGATGTAATTGTGAAAAAGTTTTATACCAGGATGCTTACACTCTTGCTTGTAACATCTTTTTTGACCCTTCTGCTTGATGGGTGCAGCAAAGAAGAGAAAAAACCAGCACCTTCAGTCAACCAAAGTGTAAGCACACAAAAGACCGCTGAAAGTGACAGCAAACCCACTTCAAAGATTGTTAGCAGCCCCTTGACAC
>CALMWN010000290.1 GCA_937873555.1 uncultured Clostridia bacterium | reverse complement strand
TATAAAACTTTACTGTGCTTAATGTCAAATATTCTTAACTTAATGACATTGGGATAATTCCCCACCTTTTTTATCATATGTACAAGAATGACATACTTAAAAAAGCACCTGCTATGTAAACAGGTGCTTTTCAAGCTTTCTTAAAGATGTAGTCTATCAATAACCCGCCTATTACAACTTCTGCCAGTATAACGAAGCTGGATTTTATTATAGATGTTGAAATAAATTCAAAATAACTATCCAGACCATGAACGGTATGGTTGTAAACAATCAACAAGGTCCCCAGGGCAAGCAAGGCTAGAAATATCTGAGCGCCATGCTTGATGACGGTTTTGGTGAAAGCATTCAGTTTGTTGAGTTCACAGAATATTTTTTCAAATCCTTTGCTTATATTGGTCTGCATTACAAATATCCATCCTTTCAATAATCTATAATTAAGCTGCAACCGAAGATAACTACTTTATGTTAACATAACGCGGGGTTTGCTTCAATGGCAAATGTTTACCAGCATTTTAACACTGGATTTTTGATATGAGAATAATTTCAGATTTGTGAGAAGTTTGAAATATTTATAATCAGAACTCGAATAATACCGATATATATTTTGGAATAAATCCTGAAAACATTACTTATACCTGCAATGTGATTAACAAAATTCGCGCGAAGCATATAGTTTTTTGTAAAACTATGTTATAATTTAACTAAAATTTCCTTAGCTTTTTTTAACTTGTAAAGCTGATTAAGCAACGGGTTATTTGACATTGATCATTATATAATTTAAAAAGTATAAATACAATACATTTTATGGGTGAAAAACATATGAGAAAAATCACTATGAATGTTGAAGATTGTGAACCTGGAATGCAGATAGCGGAAACCGTTTTTAACGAATATGGTGCCATTATAGTTTCTGAAGGCACTTTGCTGGACAATCACATTTTAAGAAAGCTGGATAATCTGGGAATTCTAAAAATCAAAATATCCGATCAAAGTGAAAATGAAATAATATCAAACAGTGCCGAGGCTTTCAAGGCTCAATACAATGAAAATATTGAGGTTTTTAAGGATGTTCTTCATGACATTTCAACCGGGAAAAACATAGACTTGAAAAAAGTAAACAATGTTTCCGATTCGGTATTTGTGTGGATCAATGAAAACAGGGACATTGTAAGCTGTATAGGCCAGATAAGGGATGTTGACGAGTATACATATACACACAGCATGAACGTATCCTTGTTATGCATGTTGCTGGGAAAGTGGATGAAAATGGATGCCGCCAAAATCAAAATGATGGTACAGGCGGGACTGCTCCATGACATAGGGAAATCAAGGATTCCTCCGGAAATTTTAAATAAGCCGGGGACTTTAAGCAATGAAGAATTTGAAGAAATAAAAAAGCATCCTGTCTATGGGTACAGGATATTGGAGAAAATGCCCGAAATCAGCAAGGAAATCTGCATGGGAGTGTTGATGCATCATGAAAGGGAGGACGGATCAGGATACCCCACAGGAGCCAGAGGTGAACAAATAAACGAAATAGCCAAGATAATAGCTGTTGCGGATATATATGATGCCATGACCTCAAACAGGGTGTACAGGGAGAGAGAATCACCTTTTGAAGTATTCGAAAAAATGGAAAACAAGACATTTGGACTGCTGGACCCTAAAGTAATAAACGCATTTTTAAATAATATTGCTTCATATTATATCGGTGATATTGTAAAGCTTAACACCGGCGAAATAGGTGAAATTGTATATATAAATCCGAGACATGTATCACAGCCCCTGGTTAAGGTTGGAAACAAGTATCTTGATTTGACACTGGAGAGGGGTGTAAGGATAAACGAGTTGATTTGATTAATATCATACATGACAATAATATAGTTTTTGCAGATATATGTATAATAGAAATATAGGTGTTTGCCTATATTTTTTTATTTACTTTATTTGTTTGAGTTCGACAATATACAAATATATTTATGTAAGTTTCATATCTGGTATGTCGAAAAGCTAAAATTTCCGAAAGTTTTCATCGAAACTTTTTAGTATTAAAAAAAAATGTATTAATATATAATGAGGCTGATAAAATTTTAGGGAGGAATTATTCATTATGTTAAACAGATCTTTGGAGAAAAGAATTGAGTTGTCAAATAACGAAGACCTTCAGGGACGCAAAAATTCCATTGAGCTGGAATATTACCTTCTTGAAAGTACTTTGAGCGACAGTGAAGAATTGACAGGTAAAAAGGCATATGGTATCGAGATAGTAAAAAAGGTGAGCGATACCGACATTGAAAGTAAAATGGTAAAAAACCTTTTGTGCTGCAGGGAAAGTACCAGAAAAATACTGGACAAGCTTGCAGACAACACAGTTACACCGGTGGGACTGCCTTTCATATTGGATGACATGATAGGTATCTGAGAAAATGCACCGTACAATTTTTTGTTTAATTTGCTAATGTTCAAATAAACAACCTGCTCCATTTAAATTGGAACGGGTTGTTTTAATTATGTGAGAGATGATTTTTAACATCCGTTCTGCACGAAAGTATCCTTAAGATTGGATTTTAGTGTTTACTCATCATTTAAAAAGTATATAATTGAATTATTATAACTATTCGTAATTATTCAGACCGGGAGTGTGGTATGATGCTTATCCGTGAAGAATTGGAAATGTTTGAGGAAAAGCTGCTTTCCCCCTATGCCCAGCTTAGCAGAATGAGCAAGGGGAGACAATATGAGGAACAAAAGTGTGATATAAGAACCGACTTTCAAAGAGACAGGGACAGGATAATATATTCCAAAGCCTTCAGAAGATTGAAGCATAAGACCCAGGTGTTTCTATCCCCCGAAGGAGACCATTACAGGACAAGACTGACACACACCCTGGAGGTATCCCAGATTGCACGTACAGTTGCGAGAAGTCTGAGATTGAATGAGGACCTGACCGAAGCCATCGCTTTGGGACATGATCTTGGACACACTCCCTTCGGGCATTCGGGAGAGAGCGTATTAAACTCTATATGCCCGCATGGATTCAAACATAATGAACAAAGCCTTAGGGTCGTAGATGTGCTGGAACGTGAGAACGGTATTAATCTTACCTGGGAAGTCAGGAATGGTATAGTAAATCATTCCGGAGAGGGAGTGGCATCAACACTTGAGGGCCAGCTGATAAAATATGCGGACCGTATAGCATATATCAACCATGACATAGAAGATGCCATCAGGGCAAGGGTGATCAGCGAAGAGGATCTGCCGAAGGAATGCCTGAAGGTGCTTGGAAACAAATCAAGCCGCAGGATAAACAACATGATTGTAAATATAATCGAGAAAAGCAGGAATACTCCTCATATCAGTATGAGTCCGGAGTTTCAGCAGGCAACCGATGAACTCAGAAACTATATGTTCAAGAACGTATATATCGGTTCTGATGCAAAAAAGGATGAAATCAAAGCCAAGAACATTATCAAGGAGCTGTACAAATATTTGAAGAAAACCCCGGAGCTGCTTCCGGAGGAAACTAAAAAAATGCTGGCGGAATTTGATTTGGACAGGGTTGTCTGCGACTATATTGCAGGGATGACGGACAGGTATGCCGTCAGGAAGTTCCATGAAATATTCATTCCTGAATCATGGAATTGAAGTGCACCGGCATTTTCACCCGCAAATAATTTGGCAGTACGGAATGCAACATGAAACCACCGGTGCTTTACGCTTACATGTCAGGTATTTCTCATCCCTCTTTCCGGGATGAGTTTTTTATAGTCTAGGAAAGTCCGACTTTTTCGTTACAGGAATAATTCCAGAAAT
>CALMWN010000289.1 GCA_937873555.1 uncultured Clostridia bacterium | reverse complement strand
GGCATAGGCTTTGTGGGCAGTTATGCTGCCTTTTTTATTATTTATTGTTTATTGTTTACAAACTCATAATGTGAGTTTAGAAGTCTCGAAATTTTCATTATTTTTTATCAAAAAAACAGAGTGTAATTTTTGTTTTATAATCCTTCATAATAACCTATCAATATAATACGCTTTGATAACACCAAAAAAAAGGTTATCTTAAAGTTTACAGAGATAACCCACATAATATGACTTCTTATGCGGTTTATTATTTTTGAGTTTTTACTATTTACAAAACTCATCCATAATAACCCTTCATGATTCACCTTTATAACCCTTCATGATATACCTTTATAACTCTACATGATATGTTTTTAATATATTTTGAGGTCATTTTCACCAATATATACCATTTTCTCATGTATTTTAATTTTTTCAAAATAACCTTATTTCTAAAAAATCTAATTTATTGGAAATATGCGTTTTTGGGTTGTTTATTATATCACATATTTTTATTTTGTGTAAATATAATAAAAAATTACTTCAATATTTCTTTTTTTCCGTTTATCTTTCTTCATTAATATATATTAAATAATAAATGGCACTATATTAAATTAAAAAGAGGAGGGAGTTCATGCGTAGTCCATTTTCACCAATGGTAATTGACCTTATGCATACTTTATTATTTACTAATTTCTGTACGTCTGATATGGCACAATATCACCTGGGGCTCAGTACATACAATGATGCATGGAATATACTCAATATGCTTAAGGATCATAAGTATCTAAAAGGTTCCAACTACAGCAGGCAGCTGGGCTTAGGGAATGGCTTCTATATTAATCAGGAAGGTATACACTTTATTACTAGAGAAATGAATATACCTGAATACCAGGTTATAGAAAACAAACCTGTACAGAAATTTGACCCCCTAAAAGTAATATCTACTAGGAATATTGGTCATGAAAAGAGCAGAATTGAATGGTATTACAAACTTGTTAAGATTTACGGAAAAGATGGCTTCACCTGGTACCTTAAAAACTATACATCGTTGATATCCACAATATCTGAGTCAAAGATAGAAGTCGATTCCATAATAAGAATCAATAACAGAGAATATTTTCTAGAAGTTGATCTGGGATCGGAAAATAATAATGACATCCTAACCAAGTTCAATAATTACGGTAAACTTTACAAGGAAAATTATGAACGCTTTTCCATGCCTCCGCTCATATTCACTGTAAACTGTACCTATAATAACGCTACAGTGATGGAGTCTTTAAGCAACATTAGTAAAGACAAGAACTTGACCAGGCTGAAAGAGGAGCTTCTGCAATTGCAAAAGGATATGAGAAAACATAATAAAGAGGTTAGAGCATTCAAAAACAAGACTCAAAACCAGTTAATAGAGGAACTCCACGAATTAAAATCAGCATTAACTATTCTTGAGGGACAGAAGAACAAACCTGCAACCCGTGAAGTTACTAAACAGATTAATAAATTGGAAGAGTATATTGAAAATTCTAGTTTGGTAACCAATGACGAGGAATTTGAAGCAATATTCCAAAGAGTGAGAGTAATCAAAAAACAAATAAATGAATATAAGGCTGTGATAACTGAGGATACCATTGTTGATAAGGAAAGGAAAAGGGTGGAGGTGATTCGTACTAATCTTCTTAAAGATTCTGATGGCAATAATGTGGAATTCTTAAAATATGCAATGAGCGATGGACTTGACGTACACATAATGAAAAACAGTGAAACTTATTCATATTTTGAAGAACTAAATAGCAGGACAGTGTCGTGCAGCAGCATAGTGAAACAATACTTTAGTAATCACTTGTGGGAGAAGCACATGAGAAATGCTGACTATAATGTTACAGCTGAAGATGAAGGCTTATCAGAAATATTCGGAAACATGCTTTATTTCAAAAGCAGTGTCAGGGTGACACATGAAGGCCGTCTATCAACGCTTTTCTGTATTGATGACCTTTCCTTCGGGAACATTGGCGGCTATTACAGGGTGGAAAGAGCTTCAGGGATAATGTCCGGGATGGACGATGTAGAGATTTATTACATACTTGTAATAGACAGTTATGAAGAAGCAGAGCAGGTAATAAGTCTGCCTCATGGCAACGTAAACTTCGGATTCATACTGAGGCAATACTTATCTGACAAGAACATTGAAGAGACAATAAATAGCATGCCTGCTTGGTTGTGTAAGGTAAATCAGTCCGGGCAGAGATTTTCACTGACATACTGATTCATCCATTTAAATATTCAAGAAGGAGGGTTTATTGTGTCGGATGAGGGCAGTAACAACTTAAATAACAGTGCATTGGATGCAGAATTCAAAAAAGATCTTGAGAAATATGAGACTGCAACCAACAATTTCATTGAGACATTCACGGGGGAAATCGGCAGCACAAAAGGTAATTTTGTTAGTTCATATGTAAAAGACAAGACTGATGAAATACTGGATGAAATGCGTGATAATGAGCTGGGAAAAAAGGCAAAGCTCTTCGGAAAGGAACTACTTGATAATTTCAAGGAATATATGAAGGAATATTACTTTGATTATGTAGTGTGGATCGGGTATGCACTACTTATACTGATCAATATCCGTTTTATATATCTTCTTGCGTCAATGTTCAGGTTTGTTGACACAAAAATATTAAACATCACTCCGTGGACGTTTTTCTCTGTATTTGAATACTCGGCATCATTATGGCTATTCTCAACATCGAGAATATACTGGAACTATTACAATAGAAAGTTCTTTGGTCTGTACTTAGTTATAACAACCATACTATTACGGCTCGCAGGTTCAGTTTATTATCTGTTTTATAACATATTCATTCCTCACGTGGCGAAATTGCAAGTAACAGAACTCATGACGGAAACCAAAATAGCGGGACTTGCCTGGCTGTCAACCATCGTGCCAACTGTAATAATAACAATAATGGCTGCTTCTAAACTATATGGCTCCCTCTCGCTACCGGAAAACGTCCTCGCTATACGCAAGTTCAAAATAATCCACTACATAGGCAAGAGTTACAGTAAGTATGAATACACCATGCAGGCTGTTCGGTATATGAAGGATGGGGGAAAAGTAGTCATTGGACTTATTGACCGCATGCTTCACACCAATATCGTCGGTGCTACCGGTACCGCTAAAACATCCAGTGTAATGTTGCCAATGGTTAATGATGACCTCAATACAAAGATACTAAATGAGGACAAGCAGAAGAAGGAGGTTAAGAAACTCATAAAAAAGGGAAAGGCTTATATCATCTATCCTTTTGATGATAGGGAATACTCTACCGGTGTTTACAATAAGGGATATATAAGACCTGCCCCTGGGTACGAAGAAGTATTTGAAAAGAAGGTTCTGAAATATAAAAGTGCGGGGATGACCATTATAGGGCCGGACCCCTCTCTACCTGATGATGTTTTTGCATTATGCGAATTAAAACAGATCCCATGCAATAGGATTGACCCTGTAAGGGATGATAACGGTGTCGAGAAGAAAGGATCTAAAGGATTCAATACCTTATACATATCGCCTTTAATAGAAGATTGGGCGATACGTAAAGAAATGGTTAAAAAGGCAACCCTGGTGGCGGACGTTATGCAAACAATGTTTGAAATGGGTGGTAAGTCTGACCCATATTTCAGTTCCGTAAACAGGATAGCAACTACCACCTTATGTATGGTTGTAATGATGGTTCATTCAAGAGTTTACCCTCAACAGACGCCGAATCTAAAATACGTTCAAAGGATAATAAATAATTTCAACCTTCTAAACAACTACAAACTAGAGTTGGGAAAATACAACCAGGAACATGGAATGGCATACCAGGCAATAGTTGATGTGGTAAATAATTTGTTCACTTACAGTAATGAAGAGGGAGCCAAAAGGGCAGCGAAATTCGAGGAACACTGTTCAGGCCTCAAGGTACAGTTTAATAACTTTCTGCTGCATCCAGACATTGAAAGGATACTCTGCGCGGAGGAAACTATAGATATGGACCAAATGCTAAGAGATGGGGAGGTTACCGTTGTAAACATCGAGCTTGGTGATTTAGGACCTGTCAACAGCCCCTGCTTCGGACTGTTTTTTACGGTTTCTTTTATTAACGCAGTGCTTCGAAGGAAAGGGAATGAAATGACAAGGCTGGAACATTTTCTAGACGTTGATGAGCTCCCTATAATCCTTAACCCTGCAATGGAATCATGCTACACCCTGTTTAGAAAATTCAAGTGTGCAATGACGGGTGCGGTGCAGACGCTTGATCAGATGGATAAAAACCCATTTTTAAGATACATGAAGGGGGTAGTATTGTCCAACTGCTCACACCATATTGTTTTCGGAAGGGGCACCATAAACGATACGGAGACATTTTCAAAAATGGCCGGCATGAAAGAAAAGCAGACCTACCAGGAGTCGTACACTAAAAACGCGCTGTCTTCTACCAACCCCACTTACAGCGAGAGAAGCGAGTACAAAACAGAAGTAGTGGACATGCTCAGTGCAAACGATATGCGATACAAGGACTTCCAGGAAGTAACATGTTTCACTGTACAGGACGGAAGAGCCCTTGAACCTTTCGAGGGAAGAGTAAATTTCCTCAGAAAAATGGATAAGAGGAAAAAACGCAGGTACCGTATAGATTGGGAAAAGCTTTATAACGAGCAGCCATATAAACCATCAGATGTAGAAATTGCTATAGTAAACGATGAAGCAGCTGTCAGCGGCGAGAAGGTTAATCTATACAGCAACTCCAAAGCCGAGGCATCAATTCTTCATAATAATAACGAAGAGGTGCATGCCAGTATAATGGTAAAAAGAGATGCTGCTGCGGCTGGAGAAGTTCTTCCTGAAGAAGGGAAAAATATTGAATCAAGTGAAGAGACAGGAGAACAGGATTCACTTGAAAAACAGACAACCGGAGCTGTAAACAATGAGACTCAGGAAGCTAAGAAAATTATGGGCAATGAAAGGGTGGTGGAGCAAAAAGACGGACAGATACAATTGATCACCAGTAGGATAACTGGTCATCCCGACGTTGATTCAGTTGAGGACATCATGGAACGTGAAGGTTATAGTGAAGATAGTAATAGTGACGCAGGTATATTGCCCGGAAAAGCTTTTAATAGGAGGGTGTAAAAATGGAATTATCAGAAACATTAGAAGTATCGGTATCTCCCTTTATGTTTAAGAAATATAAGATGGAGATAGAAAATGTAAAAAAATCAGTAAACATGGATGAAGTTGATGAGCTATTCGAAAAGAAGGTGTTAAATAAAAGTCACCTGCAGGTAATGGAGTACTTCCTGAACTTCAGATACTTAACAAGACATCATATCGAACTTCTGGCACAGAATAAATTAATTGATGATAACTTTAAAGGAATCACAGTAAAAAGCATACTGAAAGCACTTGTCGAAAAAGGAGTGCTTTTGCGGTTTTACTTTCACGGGGAGGATAACATTAAACTTCCGGTGGAGTATTTGAAGTCAGTACCCCGTGTAATCTTAACAAGGAGTGGTAAAACGGAAAGTATTTCCCCTGAAGAAGATGGGGGCAATGAGGAGCAAGAGGATGATGTAATACGAGACGTATCAAGTAAAAGGACCATATTCATGTACACTATAAGTTACGGTGCAATACAGTACCTTATAAAGATGACAGCACCAACACAGTACGAGAAGCTGAAAAAAGATGCCGCCAAGCTTGACGAAGCTTCGGATATACTGATGAACTTGTCATTGAACCAGTTTATCATCAATACCATGTCGATAATGGTAAATAAAAGCAACTTCGTAACCCTGCACATAAATGGTGAGAATTCCGATAATGGGAGTGTTATAATAAACTCTAACAAGACAAACCTTTCCTCAGCACTCATAAGACGTGGCGAGGAAGAATTTGCTATATTCTCTGTGAGGACGGAACCTGATTGGGAAGCTAAGACACTTGCAAGGATAAACGAATTTTTGAAGGCTCCCCGTAAAGGTAAGGGTACCAACCAGGCAGTTACTTTCATATTTGTTTGTGAAAACAGCATGCACTACATATCGCTGTTTAACATAATAAATAATTCCAAACTCAATATTAACTGCCTATATACTTCCGACTCAAAGCAAATGGGGTATATGGGTAAACTACTCACTTACTTAAGCAAGACACCGGAAGGGATCAAGATGGACTTTATTAAT
>CALMWN010000288.1 GCA_937873555.1 uncultured Clostridia bacterium | reverse complement strand
CACTATTACTTTCCTTATGATAAATAACTGATCGAGGATTGATGTATGTTTTATATTTTGTTTTTTTCAGTTTTTCAGCAAGAATTTCTTCTTCCATAAAAAGAAAAACAGTCTCATCCAATAATCCGACTTCTTTAAAAACTGCATTTTTAATACACATACAGCAACCTGATATCGCATAAACTTGCTTTGGGTTTAAAAAATCATAATCCGAATAGAAATGTTTTTTTATAAAGAAATTATTTTTTAAAATTACAGAAATTATGCTTGTTACCATAATTCTATCTAAAAAATGTAATTCCGCTCTAGCACACCATTTTTGAATATTAGTGCTTCCGTAATCTAACACTTTTGGTCCCACTACTCCAACTTGACTATCATTTTCACAAAACTCTATAAGTTCACTTAAAAAAGAACTTTCAACAACAGTATCATTGTTTAGTATAATAATATAATCAGCTCTATTTTCTATTGCATATTGAATGCCTAAATTATTACCTGCAGAATAGCCTTTATTCACCGGGCTTTGAATTAGAAGATGGTCCGGAAACATATTCTTTAGTATCTCCCCAGAATTATCCACAGAGCAGTTGTCTACAATTATAACTCTAAAATTGCTATATTCAATTTTTTCTAAACTATCAATACACTCTATGGTATCTCTGTATCCATTATAGTTAAGCACAACAATATATACTAATGGTGCAAAATTTACTATTCTTTCCATATACAATTTACCTCTTCGAAAGTTATAAATCAGACATTCCAGAATCCTGACTACCAGCTTAGCTGGTGGTTTGTACTAGCCCTATAAGGGCATATTATTGGCTAAGCCTTAAGGCTTGTTGAATAGTCCGCCGACGGCATTATTTTTTACACCCTAACGCTAAAGCGGTTATCTATTTGCGTTTGTTTGCCTGCTCACCCGTAAACGGGTCAATAAACTCTTTAAGGCTTATCTCATCAGCTGCAATATCTTCTTGTAGCTGACTTTTTATGTATTCCTCAATTTTCTTTACATTTTTCCCTACTGTATCTACGTAGTATCCTCTGCACCAGAAATGCCGATTGCTATACTTATATTTTAAACTGGCATGTCTTACGAATATCATCAAAGAACTTTTCCCTTTAAGATATCTTACTATCTCTGATACACTGTATTTTGGTGGTATTCTTACCAGCATGTGAATATGATCCTTTCCTCTCCTTTCGCAGAGTTCTCTAAGCATTTTCCCTATGTCCTGCTTAATTTTCCCATATACCACTTGCCTTCGAATTTTGCTGCAAATACTATGTGATATTTGAATTCCCACGTTGTATGTGCTAAAGTATTTTTGTCCATTAGGACCCTCCTTTTCTTTTTATAATGTAGTTGGCAAACTCACATCATTTTAGCATTGGAGGTTTTCTTTTTCCACTTTAAGCTAAAGCTCATTGATTCTCTTGGCATAGCCAGAGGTTTATTTGTTATCATAAATATAAATTATATACTGCTAGTATTTAATTTTTTAAGTCTATCTTAAGTCATCTTATCAAATATCAAATTTATGCTTAAATATTATCGCTTT
>CALMWN010000287.1 GCA_937873555.1 uncultured Clostridia bacterium | reverse complement strand
GGTACCCTAATACTATTAAATCCTACTTCTACAAGGGGGGTGACAGGATGCTTTGGCTTACTTTCATAAACTGTTCAAAACAGTTCCGTCAATACCTTCCTGATTAATGCCGTATCCTCTATTGTCAATTGAACGACTTCCCCTATTTTTTTAGGCAGTATGAAGAGCAGTTTGTTATTCTTAATCTTCTTATCGTAGAAAAGATGTTCATACACCTCATCTACAGACATTCCCGGCAGCCTTACCGGAAGTCCGGCACTTTCCAGAACTCTTACGGCTCTTGCTACCGTTTCATCATTCACCATATCCAGGTGTCTTGCCATTTTAAAGGCGCCTGCCATTCCCAGGGAAACACATTCCCCGTGCAGAAGTTCAAAGTTTTTTGCACTTTCTATGGCGTGTCCGATGGTATGTCCAAAATTCAAGATTGCCCTGAGTCCGCTTTCCTTCTCATCCTGTTCAACAACATTGCCTTTTATGGTGCAATTCTGTTTTGCTATGTACTGAAGGACATCAATATCATAGCTTAATATTTTCTTCATGTTATAATCAATAAAATTAAAAAAATCAGGATCCATGATTATACCATGCTTTATCACTTCTGCAAGTCCTGCCTGAAACTCCCTCCTGGGAAGTGTCTTTAATGTATTCACATTCATATATACAAATTTGGGCTGATAAAAAGCCCCGATTATGTTCTTCTTGTTTTCAAAGTTCACCCCTACCTTCCCGCCGACACTGCTGTCGGCTTGGGCCAGAGTGGAAGTCGGAACCTGTACGAAATTTATACCCCTTAGGAATGTGGCTGCGGCAAATCCGGTTATATCTCCTACAACCCCGCCGCCCAGTGCTATGAGAGTGCCTCCCCTGTCGAGCTTTTTCTCAATCAGGTATTGGTATATTCCCTTGATGATATCAAGGTTTTTGCTGTTCTCTCCTGCCGGTATGACGTATTTTTCCACATTGCAGCCGGCATTTCCCAAAGCCTCCATAAAATCGCAAGCCTGCTGTCTGTCTACATTGGAGTCGGTTACTACCACTATCCTTCCGGATATTTTTGCGCTGGCGAGGCTTTTTCCGATACTATTGTAATCTGATGTTATGTAAATTGGATAGCTTCTTTCTGCAAGGTTTATGTTCAATTTAATCATGGCTTCCATCCCCAAAATCAATTTTTCTGAATAAAGTCTGTCTTCACTTGTTGCAGACCTGATAAGGGCCGGACATACACTGGTATGCCCGGCATCCACCTTTTTTTATACACGTACTACTGTAATTGATACTTTTTCACCGTTTATGTTCCAATCTTTGCTGTAACCTTCAGCGCTGCCCTGTACAATCTTTTCAGCAAGAACATCGTGCTCGATTTCTGCTTTGTTTCTGTCTATTATTCCGCCAATTTTTTCATTTCCGTCATAATAAACATTTATATGATCCAAAACTTCAAAATCCGCTTCTTTTCTCATTGTCTGTATCTTGCTGATGATTTCCCTTACAAAGCCTTCTTCAATCAGTTCAGATGTCAGATTTGTATCAAGGACAACTGTTATTTCTTTTTCAGTCTCTGATACAAATCCTTCCCTTTGTGTAACCTCTACCAGTACATCTGACTCTGCCAGCTCAACATCGGTACCTTCTACACTGAATGTTACAGTCAGGCCATCGCCAAAACGCCGCATGACCTCATTACCGTCAAGAGTATTCAAAACTGATGCAATCTGCGGAACAAGCTTCCCATATCTTGGGCCCAGCGTCCTAAGCTGTGGTTTGAATTTGTACTGTGTGAAATTCTTTGCATCTTCTGTAAACTCAATCTCTTTAATATTCAGCTCATCCGTCACCAGTTCCTTGTACATGCCTGGAAGCTCAAAGTCAGCTTTTACATACATCATGCCTATGGG
>CALMWN010000286.1 GCA_937873555.1 uncultured Clostridia bacterium | reverse complement strand
ATTTAAAGTGATTGGGGGCTGTAACCAGAATGCAAGCTAGTATTAGAGAGGCAACAAAGAAAAATTTGCGGGATATTTTTGAACTTTAAGAAGCATTTCTTAAGCCCATATATAAGAAATATTGATATAAAAGGTATCACCCTTTATTTATATTGCAACGCAAAAGGAAAACAAGATGACAGGAAGCATTACATTGACCAATGAGCAAGCACGAAGGTTCATGCTTCTGAAGCAGGGGCTTATAGGCGGCTATAAATTTTCAGGCAAACAGGGAATAATTGATTTTGTCCGTCAGGCAGGCTGTATTCAATTTGACCCTATTGACGTATGCGGCAAGAACGCCGAGCTTGTTCTGCTGTCGAGGGTTAAGGGTTTCACAAAGCAGCTGCTGTATTCACTTTTATATGAAGATAGGATGCTGCTCGACTACTTTGATAAAAATCTCGCAATTATCGAAACAGCAGACTGGCCTTACTTCCGGCGATACCGTGAAGCACATAAAACAGGCGGAAGAAGCTTCGGTGAGGTCAATGCCGTATGCGGAGAAATTAAAAATATCATACGCCAAAAGGGACCTGTTTCGTCAGCTGATATCGGGTTTAGTGATACAGTCAAATGGTATTGGAGTGACACAAAGCTTTCCCGTGCCGCACTGGAAACCATGTATTTCCGTGGTGATCTGGTTGTGCACCACAAGAAAAGGACAGTCAAGTATTACGACCCAACGGAGAACTGTATTGCTTATGAACTGCTTAATGCACCGGAGCCGTATCCGGATGAACTTGAATACAAAAAGTGGCGTGTACTGCGCCGGATTGGGGGAGTAGGACTCTTGTGGAACAAGTCCTCGGATGCATGGTTAAATATCAAAGAATTGAAATCAGCCGAGAGAAACGAGGTTTTCAGGCAGTTGATCGAAGAAGAAAAAATTCTCGAAATTACGGTTGAGGGAATTAAGGAGAAGCTGTTTTGCCTTTCAACTGACCGGAGTCTACTCGAAGTTGTCCTGCAAGGAACCGAACTAAAAGCCCGCTGTGAGTTGATTGCTCCACTTGACAATATGCTATGGGACAGGCGGCTAATAAAGGCATTGTTTGATTTTGATTACAAATGGGAAATCTACACGCCTGAAGTCCAGCGTAAATATGGATATTATGTCCTGCCGCTATTGTACGGCGAGCATTTCATAGGCAGAGTTGAGGCAATATGTGACCGCAAGGCGAAAACGCTGGTTTTGAAAAATATCTGGTATGAAAAAGGTGTAAAGCAGACAAAAAAGCTGAAAAATGCAATTAACGATTGTATATGTAGCCTTGCTGCCTTTAATGAGTGTAAATATGTTTCTCATAATATATGCTGAATAAAAGAGGGTGTTATATATGAGTGAGGAAAAGAAAATCTATTTTGCGGTGAAAGCCTTTATACTTCATGAAGAAAAATTCCTTGTAGTTCATAAACCTATATTTGAAGAAGATATTTGGGAATTGCCAGGCGGTAGAACAGAGTTCGGAGAGACGGCAGAGGATACTGTTAAACGGGAAGTTTTTGAAGAAACGGGTTTACATGTAAATCCGATAAGAATTTTAGATACTTGGAACCATGTAAATGATCAGTATCAGATTACTGGAATTATCTATTTGTGTTCATTTCAAGGTGGAGAAGTGCAATTGTCAAGTGAGCATAATAAGTTTATGTGGATTGAAACAGACGAAAGATGCCTTTCAAGATTACATCAAGCTTTCAGTGAAAGAATTAGAAATTGGGATTGGAACAAGATCATAAAGAGTGGGGTAGCTTTCTAAGCTACGTTTAAATGTCAAACTGTGAGGTTGTTTAAAAGTGAATTTATGGGGCGGTCGTCTGTGACACCTTGAGTTGCAAAATTGGAGAAAAACTGCGTCATCGAAATTCTATGGAAGATTGCGCAAGTTCTTTATTACAGAATAAATATAATTTACAGGGAGGCGGTACAAATTGATACTTTCAGGACTTGAAATAAAAAAGCATCTCGGCGACGAGATAATAATTGATCCTTATGATGAAAGGTTGCTTAACCCGAACAGTTACAACCTTCGGCTGCATAATGAGTTGTTAATCTATGAGGACGACGTCCTGGACATGAAGAAACCAAATAAAACAAGGACGTTGATCATCCCGAAAGGAGGCCTTGTACTTGAACCCGGAAGGCTTTATCTTGGAAGGACAGTGGAATATACCAGGACAGAGAATTATGTCCCTATGCTTGAAGGGCGGTCTTCAATAGGAAGGTTGGGGCTTTATGTCCATGTAACCGCCGGATTTGGGGATGTCGGCTTCAGCGGCTACTGGACGCTTGAAATACAATGCATTCAGCCGGTCAGGATATATTCAGGCGTTGAAATCTGTCAGATATATTATCATTCCATTGAAGGTGAATATGAAAGATACAACAGCGGAAAGTACCAGAATAATACCGGAATACAGCCGAGCTTATTATATAAGGACTTTGAGAGGTAAGCAAATGCAAAAAAAAATGTACACAAAAATTGAAAACTACATGCTGTCGTGTATGAATGATGGTGCGCATGACAGCCAGCATATCTACCGTGTTTTATATTATTCACTGGATATATCAAATGAATATGCTGTGGATAAGGATGTCCTGATAGCCTCAGCCCTGCTGCACGATATAGGACGCGGCGCCCAGTTTGAAAATCCGGATTGCGACCATACTTTGCAGGGACACTTCTTAAGAAATAATTGACTTCTCAATTCATATGGAATAAAATGTTAAATGGTAAATACCCCCATTTGTATTGAGGAGGAAGAAGTATGCCAAGGTATGCAAGAATCAAAGCGCCTGAATACATATACCACATCATGTGCCGCAGCATCAGCGAAATACTATTATTCAGAGATGATGACGATAAAAACTATTATCTCGACCTGCTTAAAAAATACAAGGAAAAGTATCAGTGCAGGATATATGCATACTGCATTATGGACACACATCTCCACCTGCACCTTGACCCTCAGGGGTTTGACCTCTCAAAGCTGATGCACAGTGTAAATGTATCATATGTCATTTACTATAACCGCAGGTACAAACGGCACGGACATCTGTTCCAAGGGCGTTATGAAAGCCGGGTGGTCAGTTCTGACAGTTACAACCTTGCAGTATCGGCATATATACACAACAATCCCAAGGATGTGGAAGGATATAGGGATAGAGTTCATGAATACCCATTCTCGTCCATGGGCTTCTACACCGGTACAAGAAAGGATTACAGGGGATTGGTGGACACAGGCTTTGTCCTGGGACTGATGAACATTATGGATGTAAGTCTTGCAGTCAAGAGATACTCAGAATTTGTATTACGTTATCTGGATAAAGATAATATCAAGAGCATAATGCAATGCATCGCTCAAACCAGAAACAACATGACTCACGATGAGCGAAAAGTGCTCATAAGGGAGGCAAAACCGGGGCTGGTAGCAATATTTCTTACAGAAAAGCTGGGACTGCCATCAACAGACTACCTTCAATTGAAATACCGGAGAGGTGCAGGGAAAGCAAGAGCATTTCTGGCATTCATTCAAAGAGCGCTGTGCGGACTGAAATACGGTGAAATCTGTGCAAACATCGGGAATATGTCGATGGCAGGGGTATCGCAGCTGTGTGATGAAGGATTCCGGTTGTATATGGAGGAGTGGCGATACCGGGAACTATTCCAGGAGGTTGCAGGACTTTGCAGGGTGTAAGGGGAATGATAATTTCTTAAGAAGCGTCCCGTGCGCCCTGAAGTAATATACGGTTATTTTGCCGAGGGTGGTATAGGCGATTTGAGGGTAGGGGATTATTTTGAGGAAACTCCATTGGGAAAGGGAAACGTGGATTTCGACGGCTACCTGAAAGCATTGAAGGATATAGGATATGAGGGGTTCCTTACCATTGAGAGGGAAGTGGGAGATAATCCTGTGCAGGATATCATGGAAGCTATTGCATTCCTCAGGGGAAAATGCAGGAAGCTGTAATATCATTTTACATTTCAACAAGGTTGTCGGGGAGGTGTGCTATGGATATCGGAATCAGCTCATACAGCTTCAGCAGGCTGGTGAAGGAAGGACGCTTGGATCAGCTGGATGTGGTATCAAAAGCGAAGGAACTGGGTTTCGACGTGATAGAGTTTTCCACATTTGCGCTTCCAGATGGGGAAACACCTTTGTCGTTTGCCCCTAAAATACGGGAAGAATGCGACCGTGTTGGGATTAAAACAGTAAACTATACCATAGGGGCAGATTTTATCAACGGCTCCAACGGTGATTGGAAAGCAGAAGCGGAACGTTTGAAGAATGAGGTCAGAGTGGCAAAAATACTGGGGTCTTCAGGAATGCGCCACGATGTTACCCGCGGATTCGGGGTCGGCTGTCGTGGAGCCAGGGGATTCGAAGACGCCCTTCCGGTTTTGATCAAGGGATGCAGGGCGGTTACGGAATTTGCCGCTGAACTTGGGATTAAAACAATGGTTGAGAATCACGGCTTTTTCAGCCAGGACAGCGAAAGGATAGAGAAGCTTGTAAACGGAGTAAATCACCCGAATTTCGGTGTTCTAGTGGATATGGGAAATTTCCTCTGTGTAGACGAAGATCCGGGAAAGGCGGTTGGCAGGCTTATGACTTACGCTTTTCACGTCCATGTCAAGGATTTTCATGTTAAATCCGGTTCAATGACGGATCCAGGAAAGGGATGGTTTCGGACACGAGGCGGTAATTACCTCAGGGGCTCGATAATCGGACATGGTGATGTGCCTGTGGCACAATGCCTGAGTATTATGAAGAAGGCAGAATATGACGGCGTGCTGTCCATT
>CALMWN010000285.1 GCA_937873555.1 uncultured Clostridia bacterium | reverse complement strand
TATGTATTCAGGGGCTTTTATACGTGCAGTCCTTGGCATATGGCTTCCTCCATTTTACTTTTTCTTCCACTATATGCCACTTATTGTCGACTGTCAATTATTTCCTAAGAAACGTCCCCTCATGACATTAACTCTACAAAGGAAATCCCATGACATGGCTGTGTTGTGATTTCCTCCATTGGACGAATCGCGTTGATTCCCCACAAGCCAAAGCCATACTCGAAAAATTGGCGTTGCGCCGCTGTATCGTGAGCATAAAGCGTGATAGCATGATTAGAAGTGCCTGCCTGCACCCATTTTCCCGCTGCCGCCTGGTACATTTTCGCATAAATATCTGCACGGTTTTCTCCTATCGCCGCATTTCCGCATTTCGGAGAATAAGCACCCAGGACATTTTCCAGCTGAAAAGGCTTGTTAATGGGTGAATACGAGCATAGGAACCCGACCATTACGCCATTTTCAAATGCGGCAACACCCATATTGTTGTCTGCAAATTGTGCAAGGTCAGGCAAGACGAGGGCGGGAGGCAGGGCGGGAACAAAGCCCCGCTCCTCCTCGTAGTTTTGTTTTGCAAGCTGTGCAGTTGCTTTGATATGGTCGCGTGTAAAATCTTTTATTATCAAATTCATCATCCTTTCTTCAGTACAAGGCATAATGTATCTGCTTCACCAGTATATGGACTACCGCAGACATCATCATAAATACTGTGCGTCTGAAATCCGAGAGGCGTCACCTCATTGAGCAATGTATGTTTAGTGAACACCGTGTCCCAGATAAGGTATTCGCATAGACCATTCTCTGTAATTACAATGGTCTTGTTGACTTTAACAGTATTGTTCTCGAAATAATACTCAGCTTCCAGACATAAATGTGGCTTGCCGCTCCAAAAACCGCCGTTTTCATGATACGACCAAGATGTATGATCACGCCTGCCGTTAAAAGTTCGCTCGGTGAAGACATCAAAAATGAGCAAGCCGTTGGGTTTAAACGCACGGTGTATTTTTGATAGCAGCGTTTTTCTTTCATCAGGAGTTAGGGCAGCGTAATCACAGTAAATCAATGTAATCACGTCAAATGCCACGTCGTAATCCATCTCCAAATAATTCTGGTAAATATATTTGGTTTGAGTATCGTGTTCTTTTGCGTAAGCAATCGAGCGTTTGGAATAATCCATACCGGTTACGTCATATCCTGCATCTGACAATCGTTTGGTGTAAAGTCCCGGACCACAGCCCAAGTCAAGTATTTTACTACCCGCCGGGATGATGCTTTCAAGCCACTTTACTGAGCGGTCAATAACACTGTGCCTGCGGCTTGCTGCATCCCAATCCGGGTTGAGATGAGCTTCGAGCATCCCCTTTGAAATATGCTCATCATCCCAAAATGGCTCACAACTGCGCTGCCAGAGGGCAGGTTTTTGTAAAAGTGAAAACAGTTTGTTTATCATATTTGGCTTTTTCCTCTCTTTAATCATTTTTTACCGCAGTAAAGTATACAAGCGTTAAATAATTGTCCTTGTCAGCGTCAAGCAATTCATCGTCGTTAAATCCAAGACGCTCACGAGCAATTTTCGCCCAGTCATACCATATTGTCCTGGCATCTTCAATCTCGCCACAGGATGTAATATCAACCAAGCCTGATTTTTCCCATGTGCTTTTCCACCAGCCTACACTGCGAAAGGTTAATAAATCATCCATCTGTTCTTCTTTCCAGACAGATTTCATGCTGTCCGGTATTTTCCCGTTCAACTCTTTAGTAAGACCTGGTGCAGCAATTCCAAATTGCCCGCCTCGTTTTACAAGTCTGGCAAAATATTCAGGAAGATAAGTATCATTTGCACCAAAATAATGATAACTGTCAATACTTATAGCTGCATCAAAATACTCATCTGCATATGGCAGATTGTGCGCTTCTGCGTGAATAGGGATAATTTGATATTCAAGTCCAAGTGCTTTGAACCGTTCATAGTTTTCTGTGGCGCTAATCCACAAGTCAGTTGCATATACAGTTACTCCAAATTCTTTGGCAAGAAAAATTGAAGTTAACCCCTTGCCGCATCCCAAATCCAAGACTCGCATACCCGGCTTTAAGTCGAGGTTCTCGCACACATCCTCCAGAAGCCACATAGAATTTGGCCCCATCATATTTTCCCTTATAAAGTTCTTGTCATATTTTTGAGACTTTATATACCACTTCATATCCTACGCCTCCGTTTCATTTTCAGCTTTTGAAAAATCGTAATGCAAGTAGCTAAGAAGCCTATTCGTGCCATCAAACCCAGCCGGAGTAAGTTCAATTGCAAATACGGCTTCATCCGGATCTTCGACACTATCGTCCTTTTCAATGCCCAGCTCGCGGTAATTCTTGAACCCCATTTTCTTTTGATA
>CALMWN010000284.1 GCA_937873555.1 uncultured Clostridia bacterium | reverse complement strand
TATGCAGGGTATAACCATCTGCCTTTTTTACAAATTCCGGGAACTGATTTTCAATGATCCTTTTCCTTCCTATTATTAAAGACCCTTTCGCTACTGCTGCAACTGTGTTATTATGTCTTTTTGGAGGAAAGAAGACCGATATTGATTTACCCGGGAAATTTGAATGCACAGCTTTGATCGGTGCTACAAGGTCGCTGTCTCCTGATATTAAAATTGCAGTATCATACTTATCAGCAATTGCATCTAAAATTAGATGAGTAGCAATATTTACATCTGTCATTTTTTCATTTGATATAGACCAGGTATAACCACACTTGTTGCATTCAATGTTTATTGCTTTATATAATCCATATATAATTTGTATACCAGTTGATTCAATTGCCTCAAGAAAGATTGTTTGCCTTTTTTGTTTTGCAGGGCTGTTAGTAATACGACTCGTGAAATATTTTATAGAAACCAGTTTTTGGTTAGTAGTAAGGAAACTATTTATTAATGCAGAAATATTCAACCACTTTGAGTGTAAAAAACCGGACTCAGCAATTCCGAAGTAAAGATTAAATCCATCAACGAATACTTCTACTCTGTCAATTTTGTTGTGCATTACAGTATTCTTATTCTTAAACTATGGAAAATACAGAAAATGTTTGCATAAAATATTAATATGTAGTACATTTGCATTACTTGAACAGCCCCGAAGATAGCATCTTCGGGCCGACGTTCCGCCAAAAGCGGAACGTTTAAATTTTAATTCCGTCCCGTTCATAGCTTATTGTACTCTCCATATTTTTTCATCGTAACACTTAAATCATAAATTTCATCAATATATATTACGTCATGTAACATAGTGCATCTCATAAATACCTTACTGATAAATACGCAGCGAGCGCTAGTTCAAATTTACAGAAAGGAAAATAATTATCCAAATATGTAAAGACGGTTCGATGATTCGATGGCTACTGTTGCCTGTTGCCTTATACTCAAGTGTAAAAAAATATCCTTCTTAAACTGAATTAAGATAAATCAGATAAATTTATTACCGAAAATATCCCATCATGAGCGATCTTATTATACTCCCCGGCGATGTCTTCCTCACAAGAGGCAAAGGTTTCATCTCTGCAGCAATACGCTTTTTCTCAAGGAGGATAGGAGAAAAAAGAACCATAGTAAATCATGCCGGTCTTATTGTGGGAAAAGGGACATTACAGGAATGCGTTGCCATAGAAGTCTCATATAAAGTATGGAAGCGTAAACTATGGGAGGATTATGGTCCTCCTGCAACCAGCTTGGTAGCAATATACAGACCAAAGAATTTAACTGCCGGGGAACTTGATCTTATTGTCTCGGAAGCTGAAGAGCAGGTAAATAAAATTTATGGCGGACTGAAGATCCTTGCCCATATCCTCGACTGGATGTTTTTCGGGGTATATTTCTTCCGGAGGTTTTTCAGGAACAATAAATACCCTATC
>CALMWN010000283.1 GCA_937873555.1 uncultured Clostridia bacterium | reverse complement strand
CCGGTACTCCCCTTGTGGTAGGTAACAAGACTTAACGGGTGGTAAATACTCATGAATTCCATGTTCACAAGTCCAAGCCTTTCAAAATCCGCTTTAATTTCTTCGGTATCATACATTTTGTCGAATTTCTTGGTTTTGTTGATCAGAGAATATGCCTTCCTCTGTATGGAATTTTTATTCAAAGTCTCAATTAAAAGGGTCCCTCCAGGTTTCAGAACTCTCACAAATTCCTTTAATACCTTTTCATAATCCTCTATAAGCTGTATTACACCGATACACAAGATCAAGTCAAATTTACCGTCTTCATAAGGAAGCGCGGCAAGGTCCCCACAGTATGTATTCAACCCGCGTTCTTTTGCAAATTCAAGGCTTTTGTCAGAGAAATCAACCCCATGAACCGTGTTATCTTTGACCAGTGTTTCACTAAAGGCACCAACCCCGCACCCTGCATCAAGTATTACCTTACCCTTTAACTCTCCAAGCCATCTTAATGTGTTTTCTCTTTGTATGTAAAAGCTCTTCTCATTAAAGTAGTCCGAAGTCATCACCGAGGCACCAAAGGCATCCGCCTTTTTGTTGAAATATTGTTTCCAATTTATCTCGCTCATTCAAAACTCCCCTTTATTTATAATCAATATACATGCGATAAACCAAGCTATATTCAAGGCATTACATATTTTATCAGATATCTTCCCAAAGCATTGGTTATGAACTCCGGCAACACCTTCCAGGCGGACACCATTATTCCCAGTTTATCCTGGCTAAGTACGTGCTCCCCTCCCGGCATCTGTCCCAGTTTGTAGTATTTCAGCTGGACAGGTTCCGCTCCCCACTTCTTTTTTGCTCTATACGTACCTGAATCGGGATTATACGGCGACCTGCCAAGGTCAAGGTATTTGAAACCGTTGTGAATTCCGAACTTAACTGCTTCCCAGTACATGAATTCATTAATGTGCTTCTTATTGTATTCTGTCATTGCTCCCCCCCATGGATAATAAACCGTGTCCTTCCATGTGATAAGGAACATTCCGCCCAACACCTTATCCTGTCCTTTTTCGAGGACTGACAGCAAAAACGCATTATCGGGAAACTTTTCCTTGATTTTCATAAACAGTTTGATGCCGTGATCAGGAGTACCAAGCTGTTTCTGTCTTTTTCTCCACACCTTGTAGAATTCCTCAAGCCGGTTGTAATCAAATGAAACCTCAAACTGCCCGTTTTTGCACACTTTCCTTACGTGATTCCTGTTATCGCCTGTAGAAAGTGACAGTACGCCGTCTTCCCCTCCATCAAGCGGCAGTATGAAGGTATAATTGTGCTTGTCCACAGTTATGTTTTCTTCCAGCGTCTGCTCCTTAAACCGCATCTCCAGATAATGCAGCCTGCTTTCATTACTCAGATCACTCAGTTTATCAATAATATAACGGAACGCTTCCGGGTCCTTGCAGCAAATATCTGCATGATTTACAAATGGAAGAGATACCCCTATCTTCCTCATGAGAATGTTTCTTCCGGTCAGCACAGGAATCAGTCCGACTACATCACAATCTTCACCTACAACCATCATGTAAATGCTTTTGTACCCGAAGGTTTCTTCCAGGACTTCCTTCCACTCGATAGTGTGGAATATGGTGCCCTTCTCCCTTGCAAAGTCATTCCAGCTCGACCTGTATTTATCATTATACTCTAAAAGTTTAAACACTTTATTAGCTCCTCAGAACAAAAATTACACCTATCATGATAAACCCGCATCCAATCCACCTGATTGGGCTGATTGTCTCATTGAGTATAAAGATTGAAACCAGAATCACAAATATATATGACAGGCTTCCTACAAAATTCACGTAGCTCAAATCAAATCTGGATAATGAGTAGGCCCACAAAAATGCTGCTACCGCATAAATACCAAAGCCGAATATCAGCATTGGTGATTTTATGCAGGACAAAACAAGGTTTACCAGTCCGCCCTTTTGCTCTGCTATAGAGCTGCTTCCGAACTTAAGCAGGGTTTGAGCGCATACTGACAAGAAAATGCTTCCAATTAAAATTATATACTTAATTTTTCCTCACTCTCCCTGAGTTTTTTCTCAAGCTCCTCTACCTTAAGCTTAAGAAGTCCCATTTCCTGTATAAGGTTCTTATTTTGCTTTTTCAAAGTTGAAATGCTTATGCTTGTATTCAAAAGCAGCATGTATGCGCATGAAATGAGTATGGCAAACAGTGCTGACGGTGCATAATAGATGCCAATAAAGTTGGAAAACCATTCCATAAAGTCTCTGAATACTGAGATTATCAGTACAAACCCCGAAATTAAAAACCACAATATGGAATATTTCTCCTGTATGCGTTTGTTCTTTACAAGAAAAAAAACCGTGCTTGACAAAAAAACGCTGAAAACTATACCTAATATCTGAACACTTAAAAAATGGCTTTGATCCGGCATATACACTCACCACCTGGTACGTAAATACGAAAAAAATATCGACATGACCACCTTGGTCATATAATACAAGCTCTTTATCGGAGTAATGGAGGACCTGCCATGTATTCTTTCCCTCATCCTCACTCCGACCTCACGTATAATGAGTCCGTTGACATTCAGAAGTATTACCGCTTCAGGTTCCGGGTAATCATCCGGATAATTGTTTGCCAGAAATGCTATGCTCCTTTTGTTATATCCTCTGAATCCTGAAGTTCCGTCAGTGACTTTGATCTTTATCAGGAGCCTGTAGATCAGATAAAACATTTTTATGCCCATACGCCTTATATTTGTTGTCTTAAAAGATTCGATATCCAAAAAGCGTGAGCCTATGACCATATCACAATTATATTTTTGCATCTCGGTAATGAGCTTCGGCACTTCTTCTGCTAAATGCTGCCCATCACCGTCTACCTGTACTACATAATCATAGTCATTTCTTTGTGCATACTTGAAACCGGTCTGGACCGCCCCTCCTATCCCCAGATTGCAGGGAAGGTCGACTACTCTTACTCCGGCTTTTGTTTTTGCTACATTCGAGGTATTGTCAAGAGAGCAGTCATTGACAACCAATATGTCACACCCCGGCACATTGGTTTTTAAATCTTCAATCACTATTGAAATGTTTTTTTCCTCATTAAAGGCAGGAATAACAATCAAGATTTTTGTCTGCACGTTTACACCTTTCCTGTTATTTGTTTTAGTCCGGCTTGTCCAAAGCTAATCATCCTGTCAATCCCAAAGCCTGCTATCATGTTTAAAAACACGAGAGCAGGATCCCTGTATCTGAATGAAGAATCCATAAAAAAGACTATACAGAAAATCTGAATGGACAGTATGACGAGCATCAATACGGAAGCTCTTTTCAGGAGTTTCTGCTTAAAAATACTTAACAGGCCGATAAATGAAAAAAAGTACGCAACAATGAAATAGGATTGATATTTTATGTGTTGTAAAAAATCCTTAAGTGAAAACGCCCAAAAGAATACCGCTTTCCTGCAATATAAAACAATAATGTGATACCAGTTGTTTATAAAATAGCTTATAAAAAAATTGTCAAAGTAGTTCACAGTCTTGATAGCGTCAAATTTATAGTCGAATCTGGTAGGCACATCAAAAATCTGACCGTTGGAATAAACCGTGTAAAGTATCCACATTATACTCCATTTAAAGGAGGTGAAAAGTGAATTCAGTACACCGCTTGTCAGGACGTATACCGTTATGCCGCCCAGTATTACAAAACATGACACCAAAACTGCCGTCCGCCTGGCCAAAAATGCCTTTGCACTTTTTAAATTCAAGTTAATCATAATATAGAGCAAAATAAAAGTCAATGTGATTATCCCTGTAGGCCTGAAGAAAACCATATAAAATGAACTGATTAAAAAACAGTATAAATATTTCCTGTTGGAAAATTTGTAATAACAAAGCAGAAAATACACATTAAGCAGTAAAAGTGATATAAAAAAACTATCGGACAATATGAACATGGACCAGCTGATCACCGACCAGGTAAAAGCGTACAACAATCCTGCAAATATGCCGGCTCTCCTGTTGAATACAATGGAAGCTATTTTGTATACAAGTGATACACTAAATGCATTGACTAATACCTGGACGAATATCACTAGCGCTTCGGTTTTGAAAACAAACAGCATCAATGCAAGCAATCCGTAATATCCGAGGTAGAATATTCCGTTATAATGAATGTCTATTTTAAAACTGTGCAGGAGAGTATTTGCATGTTCTATATACCAAGCAGTATCATTGGCTCTTGGTAGGCCTGCCGGAGAATAATATTGCGAAAAAAAGTATCTTAACCTGGGATACAATGCAATCACTGATAAAAAAAGCATATATGCAAAATCATTCTTTTTTAGCTTTTGCAGTATTTCCACTTCTGATTACCCCTTCGTAATGAAGCAACAATTTCCATTTCCAGTTTTATTGATTTCATATTAGTACTACTTTGTTACTTTGGAATTATTATTGAACAAAAGAAAGAATGATTCCTTCAGGCTTCTTTCTTCAATAATATTCCCAAAGCAGCAGAGCAGTATTAAGGCTCACTTTTATGAAGTATAGCACAACAACCCCCGGATGTCCACATAATTGCATCTGACAATCTCCCCGGGATTTGGTCCTAACCTGCTTTTTTAGTACAGCAGTTATATTTTTGTTGCACCGTAATAGACAATACCCCTTTCCGGATCAATAGTCACCACAGATCCTCCTTTTAGTATCTGAGTGGCATTGGCTGCGGCCACGATAACCGGAATTTCCAATGCCAGACCGACTATAGCTGCATGGCTTCCTATACCTTCTTCTTCTACTATTATTGCCGAGGCTCTTTTGAGTATGGGTAGCATGTCATTTGTAGTATTGGGGGCAACAAGTATGTTACCGTCTTCAAAATTATCCAGCGCTTCCTGGGGGCTTTTTAAAACATAAAGCTCTCCGGTTACGGCACCCGAACCTATACCGGTGCCTTGCACCAGAACTTTCCCCACAATATGCACTTTTAGAATATTGGTTGTGCCGCTTACCCCTATCGGAACTCCTGCCGTAATGACTACAAGGTCTCCATTCCTCACAAGGCCTGATTCCAGCGCCTTTTCAACTCCCATATCGAACATTTCATCGGTAGTAGAAACTTCTTTGACCAGATATGGAACTACACCCCATGACAGTGACATCTGCCTGTGAACTCTCGGATCAACAGTCGTAGCAATTATCGGACAGGCAGGCCTGAACCTGGAAATCATCCTGGCAGTGTGCCCGGTTTGAGTCACGGTTATTATGGCTGCAGCCTTCAAATCAAGGGCAGTAGTACAGGTCGCATGGCTGATGGCATTCGTAACGCTTGCCATCATATCATACTGCATGCTTGAAAAGCGCTTCCAGTAATCCATGGAGTTTTCCGCTTTTTCAGCAATCTTGCACATCATCTCAAGGCTTTCAACAGGGTACTTTCCGGAGGCTGTTTCACCAGAAAGCATTATTACACTTGTTCCGTCATATATGGCATTTGCTATGTCACTGGCCTCGGCTCTGGTAGGACGCGGGTTCCTGATCATGGAATCCAGCATCTGCGTGGCTGTAATAACCGGTTTTCCATTTCTGTAGCATTTTTCTATCAAGGTTTTCTGTACAATCGGCACTTCCTCAACCGGTATCTCTACACCGAGATCACCTCTGGCAACCATTATACCATCCGCAACCTTTATAATCTCATCAAAATTCTTGATGCCTTCCCTGTTTTCTATCTTCGCAATTACCTTTATTCCATGGCCGCCTTGCTTCTCCAGGATTTTTTTGATTTCAATGACGTCTGAGGCTTTTCTTACAAAGGACGCAGCTATAAAATCAAATTCATTCACTATTCCGAATTTTATATCGGATACATCCTGCTCCGTCAATGACGGCAGGTGGATTTCGGCACCGGGTACATTGATCCCCTTGTTGTTTCCTATTATTCCCCCGTTCAATACGATACAATGGATATCCTTACCCTTTATGTTATCGACTTCGAGTTCAACAAGTCCGTCATTTATAAGGATCCTGCTCCCCTTTCTCACATCCTTGTACAGCTCCTTGTAAGTAACAGAAGTCCTTTGATAGTCACCGATAATATCGTCATTGGCCAGTATGAAGCTGTCTCCGCCATTTAACTGAACTTCACCTGTCTGGAATCTCCCGGTCCTTATCTCGGGTCCTTTTGTATCGAGGAGCAATGCGATTGGACGGCCTACAACATTCCTCACTCTTTTAAAGGTATCAACCCTTTTTTGATGATCCTCATGTGTGCCATGGGAAAAATTGAACCTGGCAACATCCATACCCTTCTCCATAAGTTTTTTCAATATATCTTCACTATCACTTGCCGGACCCAAAGTACAAATTATTTTGGTTTTTCGCATATATAAACCACCTCCGTAAAGTAACATTTACACATAAAAGGCGTAAGGTATTTTATATGCCTTACGCCGCATCGCCGTATGAGTTATCTCGTTGTTCCCTGCATATGAATATTATTTGGCCTTTATTCACAGATTATCCGAAAAAGTTTCTACAACAAATGATACATTATTTATGAGTAGAAATCAATAAAAATATGTTACCGGCTCATGCTATTGTGCAATTGGTTCTATCTTCCCAAGAACTCAAACAATTCCAGTCTTTCACCGCTTGGCCCTCTAAAAAATATAATCTGAACCCCATTGTACAGTTTTTCATTTATTATGGGCACTTCCGTCTCAAATGTTATTCCCCTGGTCTTAAGATTGCTTACGATATCAGGCAGGTTTTTAACCTCTATGGTAAGATGGTCAACAGAGCCGTTATTGCCTTTTTTCACAAGAGTCTTGTCTGATGGCTCGATCAGTTCTATAACCATGCCATTCAAATTTATAAATGCTATTTTCGACCATGCATTGTTCGGTTTGTCCAACTTGGTTTCGTAATCCAGCTTGAAGCCCAGATTGTTCATATAAAAGCTTTTTGATGCTTCAACATCTTCGGTAAAAAGGCCTATGTGTGCCAGTCCCTTAAAATTGCTCATATCTGTATCCTCCGTTTCACTGTTGCTTTTCAATAAATTTTTTATTATTATATCATCTTTTCCGTAGCACAGTAAATAAAATAAATAAGGCTGTGCGGGCATTTTCTTTACTACCGGCAAAATAGACCTGTCCAAGCCTCTGAAGTACGGTCACATTCGATTTGATCTTATACTGCCTCTTGGCACCCGCAGCATCTTTAAAAATTTGAAGGCCGAAAAAAGAAAAAGCGGTATGGAAGCAACTGCAAAGGCATATCCGTATGAAAAATAGTTTACAAGTATATACGCTGTCCCAATACCTCCAAGTCTCCCGGTATTGGCCGCTATGTCGGATATACCCGCCATCCTCGACATATAGTCCCTTCCAGTCAGAATTTGTATCCCCGATGTCAGAAGAATACCGCAGACGGAAGCAGTAATACCTTCTGCCAGCAGCAGCAGCAACACAATAGCCAGATTATCTACCATGCCATAGGTATACCAGATTATCGAAATGGCAAATATTGAAGGATATACATATAACATCAGACTGCTGCCGGTCTTCTTTATGAAATATGTAGCTATATAAACAGCAGCCAGACTTGCACCGTTATAAACCGACAATATCAATCCCCAGCCCGTTGCCGTCACTTTCAATGTGTCGAGGGAATACGGATAGAAAGCTATATTGACCAGTGCAGCAGAAAATGCCACCATCATATTTGTCAGGATTATATCCCTTAATACAGCTTTCCCGGCACAGTAGCAAAAGCCCTCTTTAACATCCGTATATATAGCTGATAATTTTATTTTTACAGATACTCTCCGATGAATTGACACAGCGGGTTCATTTATTAAAGCGATGAATAAAGCTGACATTACAAAGGAAATACAATTTAAAACAAATGCTGAATTAATACCGATTATACCTATGATAAAACCTGAAGCAACAGGGCTGAAGAGATATGCTAATCCTGATACACCGGTAAGAAGAGAATTGCCTGCAACTATCTCATCACTTCTTAGAGCACCTGCTACCAGTTTTTTTGCCGACGGGTTGTACAAAGAATTCAATGAGGATAGTGTCAGCAGCAATACATATATTAAACAAATATTGATGCTCAAAACAAACAATATCACATTCAATGCTCTTAACAGGTCTACAGCCACAAGTATGTATTTCCCCTGAAATTTATCACCGATGGCACCTGCAAAAAGTGATATTACAATGCCGGGAAGAGGTGCACAAATAAGTGCAAAACCCGCAGCCAGCCCTGAACCTGTAAGTTCGTGCAGAAGCATCACCACCGCAACAAGCTGAAAGGCATCCCCAACATTTGAAATACCCTGACTTACAAGAAACAATAGAAAGTTTCTGTTGCCGCACACACATTTGAGACCTGCGCCCTTTAAATCCATATGGAAAGTCCAGTTTTCAGCTTTTAAATGACCTGCTTCTATATAATATTATGAGTGCCCGGTCTATAGAACTTCTACCTTCGCGAGGGGGACGCTTCGAAGCGTCCCCCTCGCGCTTATTTATTTACTTCGATGATATATGGCATGGGCTTGTAATAGCTGACACCAAGGTTTCTAACCAAAGGCGTACCTGCAGGGTTCTCTATTGTTATATGGGATTTTACCGTCATGCCGTCCATACCCTCCAGTTTAACCTTTTCTGTTCCTTTCGGCAGTTCGGGATTTTTCTCGTATATAACCGGCGCTTTCACAACATTCAATGTTTCATGGTGCCACTCTACTTTTGGAGGCTTTTCCTTTCCATAAAATCCTATATATAAAATATTTTCAATTCCCACAGCCCAGATCATTACTGGAAATGAAGTGTTGTTTTTAAATTTAATATCCTTATTGCCATATGAAACTGTGGCATCCTGGCCGTAAGGTACATATGGCACAGGCATGCTGTGGGCGTGTCTTTCAACAATTTGAAGGTTGCTTAATATTGCCACATTATATAATGTGGACGCTATTTTGCAAACCCCTCCTCCGATTGTTGTTACAAGTTTGACACCCATGTAAGTGGGTCCTTTTCTGAAACCTCTGTCTACTGTATATGGTCCTGCAGCCGCATTCTGAGAAAATACCTGTCCCGGGTTTACTATCTTTCCGGCGAGCAGCCGCGCAGCAAGATGAACGTTATACTCCTCCCCTGGCAGGGGATCTTTAAGTACAGTTTGGTAGCCTCCCATAAGGACATACAGGCCATTTTTCTGCTGCTGTTTGATAAAATCAGAATCATTTTCCCAGGGGAAGGAGGCTATGGGACCGGATTTGGAAGCTTCACCAGCCTTGATATTGATATGTGACTGGCTGTTGCTTGCACTCAGTCCACCTGGGATTGGTTCGGAAGCTGCAGGGTTGACCTGCTTGATTTCAATACTTTCCTTTTTCACGCTTGCATTGTATTTCTGAACGCCATTATAGCTGCAAGTCGTTGCAGATAATGTGAGAATAATTGTAAACAGCAAAACAGTCATACGTTTCATGCTCTAAATTCATCCCCGCCGGCTATACGATTTATGATAGATTCTGGTCTGTTTCAAATTGAGAAGCATGTTGGCTTACAGTGTGAAAACAGAAGCATTGATTGTTTCACAAATCGTAAATGATATAGTTTCATATTTAAGTTTCCACGCTCAGATATTATTTGCAGTTATATAAAAATTAAAATAATATTATCTTCCAAAATGATTTATGATTTTCTTAGGCTGAAATGCCGCCAGGAATAATTTTAATGTATTTACAAGCATATACATTAAATATATTGCAGGAGGAAGAAAAATGGTTTTTTTACTGGCACTTGTTGGAATGTTGTGTTGGGGTATCGCTCCTATATTTGCAAAAATCGGTTTGAACAATATAAACCCATTCCTTGGATTAACTCTGCGTACATTGTTTACAGCGGTAATGGTGTCCGGTTGGATGCTCATCAGCGGAAGTGCATACCAGATAAAAACCATCCCTGTTAACGCCTGGGTTTTAATGGGAATCGAGGCTGTGCTTGCTACTTTGATAGGTGACCTGGCATATTTTGCTGCAATCAAGAAGGGCAATGTTTCCCTGGTGACGATAATAATGTCCAGTTCGCCCCTTGTGACAGTACTTTGCTCTGCTATTTTCCTTGGAGAGCAGATAACTCTCACGAGAGTTATAGGAGCAGGTCTTGTTGTTATAGGAATCGCTCTGGCAATATAGTTCTCTTAATCCCCACTTTTATGATAACCCTCCTGGTGACAGTGTTCATCCGGAACTTTACAGACATATCATTGTTTTTGGAATAATAGGTATTGTATTTTCTAGACTAAAGGCTTTTGCACAATGATGCAAAAGCCTTTAGTATAAATATGTATTGCCAGGGTTTAATGTTTTACCAGGTCAAATATCACGGTTGCAAACAGGATTGTCAGAACACATACGAACACCGGCTTTATAACTCTTGCACCGTTTTTTATGGCAAGCCCTGAACCTATCCAGTTGCCAAGTATCCCGAAAACCGCTGCCGGAATTCCTATAAGGAACATTACCTTTCCGCCGATTATGAAAGTTAGCAGAGCGGATATGTTTGAAGCCAGGTTTACCATCTTGGCATTCCCCGATGCCATTGTCAGGTTGAATCCTATAACACCCGTATAGATCAAAATCAGGAATGTCCCTGTTCCTGGGCCGAAAAAGCCGTCATAAGCCCCTATTACCATGCCTGACAGAATAGAATATACAACAATTCTTGTATTTGACAGCGTTTGTACACGGGTCTTTTCTCCAAATCCCCTGCGTGTCAGTATGAATATGGCGATGACAGGCAGCATTACTACCAGGCAGTATTTCAAGTACTTTGCATCAAGTGCAAGTGCCAGTCTGGCTCCAAGAAACGAACCGACAAGAGCGCCTGCAACCGAAGCAGCAGCTGCCTTCATATGCACCTGCCCGCTTTTTAAAAATCTTGCAGCCGCAAGCAGGGTTCCAAATGTGGATGAAAATTTATTGGTTCCATATGCAAAATGTATCGGAAGGCCGGCTATCAAATAGGCAGGCAGAGATATCAGGCCTCCGCCTCCTGCAATTGAATCTATAAAGCCTGCCGCAAATATCAACGGACATAAAACTATCAACGTGCTCAATGTAGTGTTCATACATATTCCTTCCTTCAATGTTGTTGAACTATGAACCGGACGTCCTTTAATCCCAGGTATGCAGGTTTTACCTGCAAAGCATAAAATCACAAAATCCGGATTAAACCGGCAGGTAATTATTATATCATTAGTTTTTATTGAGTGATTTGTAAT
>CALMWN010000282.1 GCA_937873555.1 uncultured Clostridia bacterium | reverse complement strand
CTTCAGTATAGGAGTTTTAAAAAGTTTTCACTGCATACTAAAATTGTAATTGTTTCCACTTTGATTTTGCTTGTAGGCGGTACCATCTTGTTCTATGCCCTGGAATACAATAACCCCGGGACCATGCAATCCTTGTCGCTAAAGGGCAAGATCCTGACATCCTTTTTTGCATCGGTAACACCCAGGACCGCTGGATTTAATTCAATTCCGACAGACCAGATGACGACAGCATCGCAGCTCATTACGATTCTGCTGATGTATATCGGCGCTTCACCTGGGTCGACGGGAGGAGGTATAAAGACATCTACCTTTGCGGTGTTATTTATGACCGTGATATCAGTCATTAAAGGCAGGGAAGACACCGAGGTTTTAGAGAAAAGGATACCCAAGGATATTATCTATAGATCCCTGTCTATTGTGGCGATCAGCATAAGCCTATTGGTATTTGATGTTTTGCTGCTTTCCATTACCGAACAAGGTGCAAAACTGGTGGAGATTATGTACGAGAGCACTTCCGCATTTGGAACTGTCGGATTGTCTCTGGGCCTTACACCCAAATTATCTTCCATTGGAAGGGTGCTCATCATATTGACAATGTATGCCGGAAGAGTAGGAGTCCTAACACTGGCCTATGCCTTTGCACAAAAGCAGCTAAAAAACAGTGTTGCAGTTAAAGTTAAGTATCCTGAAGATAAAGTACTAGTAGGTTAGGAGGAATTTTACAATGGGTTTAAAACAGCAGTTTGTAGTAATCGGATTGGGACGATTTGGGTCTAGTGTAGCCAAGACGTTACATTCTCTGGGGAAGGATGTGCTTGCAATCGATCAGTTTGAAGACACGGTTCAGAGTATATCGGGCAGTGTAACACATGCTGTTGCGGCTGATTCCAGGGACGAGAATGTATTAAAATCTCTAGGGGTAGGCAATTTCGAAGTGGCAATCGTAGCAATAGGTTCAAATATCGAGTCCAGTATACTGGTTACCCTTCTTTTGAAGGAATTGGGAGTCAAATATGTGATCGCAAAAGCGCAGAATGAGTATCATGCAAAAGTATTGAAAAAGATTGGCGCAGACAGGGTGATATTCCCTGAAAGGGATATGGGCGTCAAACTGGCGCATAACCTTTTGCTGTCCAATATCCAGGAATGTATCACCCAGGATTGTGTTGTAGAGCTCTCCAATGATTACAGTGTAGTTGAAATAGTTGCACCCAGGCAGTGGGTGGGAAAAGCTTTGGGTGAGCTTAATATGAGATCCAAGCACGGCATTAACGTAATCGCTATAAAACATGGCAAGGATATTAACGTTTCACCCTCGGCGGAGGATGTCATACATGAAGATGATGTTCTTGTTGTCATCGGTGGAACAGATGATCTCGATAGAATTGAAAGGATAAAGTAATCGCTGGGTGTTGGCTGAATAGTAGCTGAGTTTGTACCCTTAAAAAAGGGAATGTTCTCACTCTGCTACTGTTCAGGAAAACCAATTTGTATTTTATTTTTTGTTGAACAGTTGAAATGTGCCATAAAACCTTTCTGCATAATCTTTATTCCCTATGCCTTCATACGCTTGGCTGAACAACAGATACAATTGTGCATTCGTTGGCTCTACTGAAATCGCCTTTTTGAGCATATCAAGTGCTTCATAGAACTTTCCGCGGTTTACCATATCGTTGATTTTCCTTATGCTCTCATCCAATTTTATCTCTCCATCTGTATTTTCTGCCGTATTACATATTTCAGACAATACCGTTTTTACTTTATCGGCAGTAAAAGGCTTTTGAAGGTATGCAACTGCTCCGAGCTTTGTACACTCAACAGCGTTTTTAACGGTTCCGAAAGCGGTCATTATGACGACAGGTATATTTACCCCCATGGAC
>CALMWN010000281.1 GCA_937873555.1 uncultured Clostridia bacterium | reverse complement strand
CCATCATATCGACCAACCTTGATTTAAAATCCTTATACAGTGAAAATTATGGGATCAGGGTCATGTCAAGGGTACTGGGCATGTACGAGATATGCCAGTTTTTCGGGGAGGACATCCGGTTGAAGAAAAAAAAGTGGGCCATGGGAAAATGAATAAGTGTCATCTACAGCAAAAGATCCGGTTTGATAAACCGGATCTTTTATTTAAAACGAATACCACCTGCTATGCAGGTGGTTCCAAAAAGCTTATAGCTATGAGTAGAATTAAATACCTCCATATGCTAAAATAGAGCGGGTTTAGCCAACCGCAGAATTAAAGCATAAGGAGGTACTATCCAAATGGATAACAATACATTAGCACATACAAAGTGGAATTGTAAATATCATATAGTCTTTTGCCCAAAGTACAGGAGGCAAGTAATATACGGTAAGATAAAAGAAGATATTGGAAAAATACTGAGGAAATTAAGTGAGTATAAGGGAGTGGAAATACTAGAGGCACATGCTTGTCCAGATCATATACATATGTTAGTATCAATACCGCCAAAATTGAGTGTGTCAAGCTATATGGGGTATTTGAAAGGAAAAAGCTCGTTAATGATTTTTGATAGGCATGCAAATTTGAAGTACAAGTATGGAAACAGACAATTCTGGTGCAAAGGATTTTATGTAGACACAGTTGGAAGAAATAAAAAGGTAATTGAAGCATATATAAAAAATCAACTACAGGAAGATATAGCATCAGATCAAATTAGTCTGAAAGAGTATATTGACCCGTTTACGGGTGAACCAGTAGACAAAAACAAGAAAAAATAACCCCTTTAGGGGTAGTTTGTAAAAGATATGCGGTTGGCAAAACTTTCAACGAGTCTTAAGACTCTGCCAGTAGCATGCCCTTATAGGGCTAGAGCAAACCACCCGTTTTACGGGTGGTTATGATTTGCATTTAAAACCTTAACCTGCTTCTTAAGTAAAATTGCAGGCATCAGGGGGTGGAAAATTTCTAATCGAAACCCCTCTTTGTGCCTCACTTTTTTTTACCGGTAAATGATTCGCACACATACCGCGCAGGAATATCAAGCAAATTACCTCCGGTGAAACCTGAAAAACCTACTCTGGGTGGATGAAAAATCACCCTTTTACACAGGATGCATATGCTATATGTTATTGATTAGGCAGATATGGTTACGTTTTCAACTTTGAACATTTACCCGCCGTTTAGAATGAGCAAAGTAAGCCGTCTGGAAAATGGGGTGCATGAAAACGGATCAGAATATGAATGCCGATGAAAGGGGTTGTGAGGATTGAAAAAAGATTTAAGCAACAAAACACTGGGGATAATCCATGCGGCTGTGTTTACTGCGCAGGTTGTTCAGAAGTACGTGAATGAAATCATTCCTGAAGTAAGTGTCATGCATCTCGGAGATGATACCATACAGAGGGACAACTTTAAAGCTGAGCCCGGTGTTATACCCAAGGTGAATTATTTTAAATTTGCAACCTATGCACACTTCCTGGAAGAGGCCGGCGTAGATTTGATCATGCTGGGATGTTCCACTTTCAATTACGCGGTAGAGCATGCCAGACCAATGATTAACACTCCTCTTTTACAAATAGACCGGCCTATGATGGATCTGGCAGTGCAGGAGGGAAAAAGGATCGGTCTGTTAGCTACACTGCCTTCCACTGTCCCTTCTTCTGAGAGACTTCTCCGCCAGGCAGCAACGGATGCGAGAAAAGAAATAGAAGTAAAAACCGTTTTGTGCAGTGAGGCCTTCAAACTGCTCCGCGCTGGGTCTCCTGAAAAGCATAACGAGATGCTGCTGGAAGAGATCGACAAACTTTCGAACGAGGTAGATGCCATCGTGATGGCCCAGGTCTCCATGTCTGCGTTGGAGCCATATTTGAACAACAGGAAGGTTCCGGTTTACAACAGCGGACGTACGGGCTTTTCCAAAGCACGTCAAATTCTTGAAAACCTATAATATTGCATCTATGACTTTCAGCAAAGCAATCGATGAAAAGAGCTAGTTGTTTCTGGGGAGTAAACCCATTATTGCAAGGATTTACTCCTGATATGAATAAGTGATTTTTAAAGCATTCAGCCACAACCTTTAGGAAATGAGGTATAATGGGAGAGTGACTGTAAAAGCGTGCTCAAATGGTTTCTATAATAATGCAATAAAATCACTGACTTTGCCCAAAGGGATTTTGTATATGAAGGGGTGGATAAAATCTAATCAACATTATATTTTATCCTTCCGCGCATGAGTTATGCTATCCGTCATGGTATAAAGGTTGCCAAGATACCGCACCGCATAAGGCCTGCAGGCTATTCTATATAAAGGATGCAGAGGATCAATTGTGGGTGTATGAAAAATCATCCTTACATAGAATAGTGAATTGCTTTATCATTACATTATAGACAAAACTTCTTCAGAACCACTTCTTGGCATTTATAGCTCATAAAGATGAGGTGATTTCGAAACAATCGGGACATGTATAACACGACTCATTGCTTTTAATGGATGTAAACCGGTAAGGGTTGTGAGTTTCTTGTTTAGCATTCCTATAAACTTGTATCGAAAGGGTGGAAGAAAGAAGAGGGATATTTTCAGGGTTAATGGGAAGCACAAAACCACAATTTTTTAGGAGGGAAAATGATGAAAAAGATTGCAATTGTTCTGAGC
>CALMWN010000280.1 GCA_937873555.1 uncultured Clostridia bacterium | reverse complement strand
GAGAACATAGCTTAGAAATTTCAAAATCGTGTCTTGACAAACGGTACCATTACACCGACAGAAGACCAACGTTCAGAGGAAGAAACTGTGCGCTTTGGGCAGTAGAAGTATTGTAAACTGTCAGGCTACCCCTTTCTACAGGCTCAGAGTCTATAAAGTACCTGCAGGTTAGTGTGTCATTGTCTGGGTCAGAAACTATGATAGTAGGTATTATACTGTCACTACCACTAAAACTTTGTCCTTCTGAAGGTATGCTAATTGAAGCTACAGGTGCATTGTTTGACTTAGCAAGAGTAGTATTAGTTGAGCGAGTATATCCTCCAGAAGTAGCACTAGTTCCTCCAGCATTTACATATATAGTTCCGGGAGCCGCATTAATTTTCAATTTGCAATATTTATCGTAATAAGGAGTCGAATCACTATATTGACCCCCTCCCAAAAATGAAGAATAAGCTAAAACAACGTAAGATTTATTGTTAATATCAGTGAGTGTAACTCTAAATTTTGCTTCATAGTACCCTAAATCAGGGCGATTCAAATAATCATACACAGCTGTATTATGTATCTCAGCACTACCTGATATATTACATTCAAAATATCCTGTTGTATCATCATATTTTATATTGCTTATTGATATGTCTCTTACATTTACCTCTGCAGATCCACAGCTACCACTAGTATTTGTTTTGGTGGCAGGAAGATATATATTATTGTACCCTGTACTTGCTGCATATACTTTACTTTGACTTGTTCCAAAAAAATAATTGCTATCTGGCTTTGATAAGTCATTACCTACAAAGATGACCGATGTATTTACAAATAGTGAGAATATAAATACTAAGCAAACAACTAAATGTTTAATGAATCTCCTTATCTTCACTTTCCGACCCCCTCCGATGTAGTTATCTTTATAATGCTAATGTCATCCCCATACCTACTCAACTGTATATGTCACCTTCGAATTACCGTTAATTTTTGAAATAAACTTGATACTGTTCACAACCGTTTTGTCAACGTTGTTTACAACGAACCTGATCCTGCCTGCTGAAAACTCTTCCACTGTAATATCAGTGTCCTCGATAGCTTCCACCTTCAAATCAATCTTTTGCGTCGCGGCACAAAGGTCAAGAACCTCGATTTCATCCGGGTTGTAGTTCACAGATATCCTTATTATGTTCGATTCCTTTTTCTTGGGTGCCACGACTACAAAATTGAACATATTGTCCTTTAATACATTCACAGCAATTTCAGGCATGGTGTTCTGCTCAACCTTTTCGCTCCAGTCGCTTGCCCCTGCATCATTTTTCGCCCTTACCCTGAAAGAGTGTGAGGTATTTGCTGCAAGTCCCTTATATTCATAAGTCAAATTCTGAATGTTTTCAGTCACCGCTCCGTCAGCCTCAACATCATACCCTGAAGCTCCGGTCACTCCATCCCAGGTAAGCGTGATCGAGGTGACAGCTGCTATAGCCTTCAGGTTTTTAGGCACTTCCGGGGTTGTCTTCTGGGATACAGGACTGCTCCAGTCGCCTTCTCCATTTGCATTCCTGGCTCTTACCCTGTAAGTATATTTTGTATTCGGTATCAAGCTTAAGTGCAGGTATGACAGCATGTTCCCGTTGTCCTGTATGGAACCGTCCATCTCAATATCATAGCCGGTTGCACCGCTCACGCTGTCCCACTTCACTTCTATACGGTCGCTTTTAGGAGTAGTCGTAATATTTGAAGGTATGCCGACCAGGGTCTGCTTCACAACCGCATCGCTCCAATCTCCGACAGCTGCGCCGTTCTTTGCCCTGACTCTGTAAACGTGCCAAGTATTGGGCTGAAGATCTTTGTGTTGATACCTTAAGGCATTTCCAATATCAATAACCGCTCCGTCTGCCATTATTTCATATGCTGCCGCACCCTGGACAAAGGCCCATGAGATTTCAATCGATGTGCTTTTTGCAACAGCCTCTACATTGAGCGGTACACCCAGCAGGGTCATCTTTGTAATGCTATCGCTCCATTCTCCAGTCCCTCCGGCATTTTTACCCCTGACTTTGTAGGTATGCTCGGTGAAGGCCATAAGCCCGGTGTGCGTGTATGAGGTATTTGAACCTACATCAATGACCTTGCCATCCGCTTCTATGTCATAACCGTCTGCTCCCGCCGCAGCATCCCATCTCACCATAATCTCATCTCCCGTGGCTGATCCTGACAAGTTGGCAGGCTTACCGGGCAGAGTCATAGTTCTTGCTTCACCGCTCCAGTAGCTTATATTCGAGCTGCTTTTAGCCATCACCCTGTAAGTATGCTCCGTACCGGGTTCGAGTCCCGTATGTATAAAGGTTGTACTGCCGCCGTTACCCAGTATTCTGCCGTCCACTTCCATGTCATAGCCTGTAGCGCCTTTCACATTATTCCAGGTCAATCTTACGTCAATGCTGGTCGCTTTTACTGTAAGACCTGAAGGTACTGAAAGCAGGGTAAGCTTTGTAACCGGCTGGCTCCAGTCGCTGGCTCCATCGGCATTCTTCGCCCTTATTCTGAATGCGTATGCAGTATCAGGTGTCAACCCGCCATAAACATAAGATGTAACCGACGTATTGCAGGACAACAAGCCGTTTATTTCTACGTCGTAGCCGGTAGCCCCGGGAGATCCGTCCCAGGTGAGCGTTATGGATGTGTCCGAAGCGTTGGCAACAATATTTGAAGGCGCGGCAGGCAAGGTGGTTTTGGCGATTAAACCGCTCCATTTACCTGTCCCGGCCATGTTTTTTGCCCTTACCCTGTAAACATGCTGTGTATTCGGTGTTAACCCGTTTTGTGTGTACGAGTTGGCAGTACCGGTACTTACCGCCGAACCATACACCTCAATATCGTAGCCATCGGCGCCTGTCACAGCACCCCATGTTACCGTAATTGAAGTACTTGAAGCTGATGCAGTCAAGCCATCAGGTATTCCGGGCAAAGTCCAGTAGGAGAGCTTACCGCTCCAGCTGCCGGCAACCTCACTGCTTCTGGCCCTTACTCTGTAAACATGCTGTGTTCCCGGATTAAGTGAGTCATGGCTGTAAACCGCGTTTATTCCATTATCAAGGACTTTTCCATCCGCTTCGATATCATAGGCTACAGCACCATATACCTGATCCCATGATACTGTTATCCCTGTTTCGGTAGACGCCGCTTTAACATTACCGGGAGTACCGATAAGAGTTGCTTTAGTCACCGGTGAACTCCATTCTCCGGTCACCGTGCCGCCCCTGGCCCTTACCCTGTATGTGTGATACAAACCTGGCATCAGGCTGCTTTGCGTATAGTTTGTATTTGTATCACTGTTTATAATAGCGCCATCCGCCTCTATGTCATAGGCAACCGCTCCGGAAACCGCATTCCATGAGAGTGCTATTGACGTCTCGGCAGCTTCCGCAGATAAATTTTGCGGTATTCCTATAAGCGTATTTTCTGTTGCAGGTGCGCTCCATGCTCCGATCACACCCGTGCTTTTTGCTCTTACCCTGTAAACATGCTGTGTGCCGGGAGTCAGGCCGTTGTGGGTAAATGTCGTAGAAGAACCGTTATCTATGACTTTCCCGTCGGCTTCAATATCATAGCCTGTTGCAAATGATGCAGTCTGCCAGGAAACAGTAATTGCCGTCTGGGTTGCAGTTGTCTTCAAATCAGCTGGTATGCCGATAGGATAAAGCTGGCTGCCCGGAATTACTTCCTTGCCCTGGCTTGCACTTGACCACAGTAGTTTGGATAATGAGGTGCCGTGCCAGTGGGTATACTCCATTTTTATATCATATTTAACGCCTGACACAAGCTGGATACCGGCACTGTTTATTACCCTGTCTTTATTTCCCCAATCATCTATTATCAGCCGCCCATTCACCCAAAGCCGTACTCCGCCATGTGTCTCGGTATAAAATGTATAGTTTTCGGAAAATCTCGGGAGGACTTGTCCCGTCCACCTGGCGGAAAAGGTATCAATACCTACGGATGGGTCAGGTGAACCAACCTTCCAGTCGAAGTTGATTGTATTGTCAATTCTCGTCACCTTGATATTTGTCAAGTTTTCATTATCAAAATATTCTCCCTTCAGCCCCGTACCACTGCCGTCCGAAGGTGATGTGGATTTTACAGCTGCCTCACTCCAGTTGCTTGTATCGCCTGCATTTTTCGCCCTTACCCTGTAGGAGTGTTTGGAATAAAGCGGTAAATTGCCGTGAAGATATATGGTACTGTCTCCGTTATCGATTACAGTCCCATCGGCCTCAATATCATAGCCTGCCGCACCGGTTACCTCATCCCATGAAACAGTAATTGAACTATCGGTGGCAGTCGTTATTATATTGGCAGGAACTTTAAGAAAAGTACTTTTCGTCACCGGCTGGCTCCATTCTCCGGCTCCCCCTGAGTTCTTTGCCCTTACCCTGTACGTATGCCGTGTGTTTGGCGTCAACCCGTTGTGAACGTATGAAGTATTCGTGCCATTGTCAATTACTGCACCGTCAACCTCGATATCATACCCGGTGGCACCGGTTACCTGATTCCAGGTCAAGGTTATGAATGTATCGGCAGCTGCAGCTTCAACAGTTATTCCGGCAGCGGGCAGAGTTGTCCCTGTGATTAGCGAACTCCAATCGCTTTGGTTATCAGTGCTTTTGGCTTTAACCCTATAGGTATGTTGTGTATATGGTGTAAGCCCTTCATGCATGTAAACGGTATTAGGGCCATTATCTGTTACTAC
>CALMWN010000279.1 GCA_937873555.1 uncultured Clostridia bacterium | reverse complement strand
TAATACAGAATTTCTTATATAATTACGATATATTTTATATGAAGACCAAATTCTTCTTCATGTAATTATCTTAATCCACAAGGTAATTGTACTTACCAGCCGGTCTTAAAGGATGGAAGAATAGATAGCAGAGTATCGATATTATTCTGCATAATATTTTACATTTTAGCAGGAATTATTTAATTTTGTATCGAATAACTAATTGAAGAAAATTACATAATACAAAAGATAATTTCCTTATGGAGGGCTTTATGCTTTTATATGCTCCTATAGTAATTGCAATAGTGGCTGCAACTTCTTTAATTCTTTATAAAAACAAACTGATCAATGTAAATACCATCCTTGCTATTGCAGTGGCTTCTGTTTTCATAAGCCTTCTTCTTCCCGTTATAATGGGAAGACTTACAATATTCCCTTCAGATATAAAAAGTAGTTCAACGTTCAATTTCGGAATCATTCCCGCAGTCATTCTTGCTTTTATTATTTATATGGTGATGATTCTGCTTGCCGTAATTCTAATTTCCGTACTCATACCGGAAAAAACGGCCAGGAATATACAGGAAAGCTTCAGAAAGGGATTTTTAGGAAAATTATTTTTCATTTTAGAAGATAAATTGCAAGGATTTATTGCCAATATACGACTTAAGCCGGAGAATTCGTCCGGAATATTTCCATTTGTGCCTGGCAAATCGAAAAATACTGATTCCGAAAGCTTAATAGAGGTACAGACTGCTGATGCAATGTTGAATCAGGATGATATTTCTGAAGAAAAAGCCTTGGAAACCAGAGAGGAAACTGCTGCTACAACAGAGAACCATGAAAAAAACAGTCACGATATCGGTTCGCCGCATGAGGAAGAAGAAGACATAAATATCTTAGAAAAACCTGTTGACACAGTACAAAATATTGATACAATGGGTATAGAAACTATCGACGGCATAGACGGTTATGTCCCTGAGAATGCATTTGATGACACGAACTCATCTCCCTTCAATGATTATGAAGTGGAAAAAGACTACTATGAAAGTGACACTATAACTGACAATATTCAGCCCTCTGAATTTTCTGTCAAACAGGAAGATATTACCGTAGAACAATCACAGAAACATAAAATCATTCCAGAGTTACAGGATTCTTCACCTGCCAAGGCAGAGGGAGTCCCGGATGAGGCAGACATAGAGCCCTTATATACAGCCTCTGATATTGAAGAAGTTCTTATTGCCGAAACAACTGATGCAGATGATATTGAAATAATAGAAAAAGAAACTGTTACAATTTCTGAACCGATAGAAAACCAACAGATAAATGAGGGAACAGAAGCAATAGATTGGCCTGGTGATAAAATAACAGACTCTGAAGGGAATGTTATTTTCGAGGCAACGGAAAACCAACAAGTTGAAGAGACAAATTATCATGATAAACATGATAAAATGCAAACAGCGTACGAATCAATGGCTGATGCAGGAGACGAAGAGGATATTACATCATCAGGAGCAGATGGGCTTGAAGAGGAAGGCGATATAACGGAGCCTGTACTTGAAGGGAATATTTTCGAACCTGATGAAGTTTATGATAACAGCAGTACTCTTACTATAGATGATTGTATAGATAAAGCTTTCCAATTAAAGACAGCAGGAGATCTGGAAGGGGCAATCCTCTATTATATGTATGCCCTTGACAAAAAACCAGAAAATGAACTGGTATTTTGGGTGATTCTGGACATCTGTGTTTTATACAAGTCTTTAGGACAATCAGAACTTGCTTTGGACATTCTCAGGAGTTATCAAAGCGGTTATGGGGAAATTATGGACAACTCTATCAGGAAAGAGATAGAGAACAACCTGAAAGGTTAGCTTTCAGTATAAAATATTTAAATAAGGTTTTAATTTATACATTAAATAACCATGCTTCTATCAGTGAATACAAAAGTGAACTAATACGTTTATACGGCAGTCTGTGAGCATCATATCATGGAAAGAGCGTGCTGTACTTTTAAAATACGGCACTATAATTATGAAGGGGGTTTACAAGGTAATGAAAAAGACTCAGGAAATATTAGGTTTACCCATAATAAGCATATCTGACGGTATGGAGGTCGGAAGAGTTAAAAGTGTAATTATCAATGCAGATAAAGGCGCCATTGATTATGTTGTTGTAGACAGTGGCATCCAGATATTAAGTGCGCGGGTTATTTCAACCGAGAACGTGCTTGGCATAGGGGAATATGCATTGACAATCGAAAACGATGGAGTGGTAAATGATATAAGTAAAATTCCTGCAGCCATTGATTTGCTCCAGAAAAATGTCCAGGTCAAAGGTACAAAGGTGCTGACAAAGAAAGGCAGATTGATTGGTGAAATAGGAGATATTTACATCGATGAAGATGACTGCTGTAAAATAACCGGACTTGAGTATATAGCTGATATAACCCAGAAGAGGGTGCGCATAATCCCGAGAACGAACGTTATAACCTTCGGCAAGAATCTGGTGGTGGTATCGGACGATGTAGAAAATGCACTGGTAGACAAAGCGGCACAGCTGGGTACGGAAGATAAACCTGCTGAGGCTGAAAAAAAAAATCTGGTGATTTTTGACACTGATAACTTAAGCAGTACAGATACAGCAATTCAAAATGGTGAGCTTACTGAGGAGGATACCCGGGAAGAAACATATGAAACCGTGGATACCGGGTATAGGACTGAAGAGGAGCAGATGGTAAATGCTTCTATTGAAGAAGTCATGACGCAGGAGTCCGACATGGAAACAGCAGGATGCGCTTCCGGTGATGGAAATACTCCGGCTAACCTGTTTGAGCAAAGACAGCGGCAGTACATTATTGGAAGAAGATCAACCAAGACAATAAGTGATAATGCGGGTAACATTATTGTCAATGAGGGTACGCTGATAAACGATGAAATAATCGACCTGGTAAAAGCCAGCGGCAAACTTGTAGAACTGGTTATGAACAATAAAGCATAGAGTACCGGTCAAATCATATTGTTTCACAAGATCCGGTCCAAATAGAAAAGTATAAAACATTACAGGTTTTATACTTTTTGAATATATGCGCAATAATCCGATTATACCAGCTTCAAAATTATTCATACAGGTGGATGTGAATTTAGTGGTAAAAATTCAGAAAAGATACTTGATATTCCTATTGATAATTGGACAGACACTGCTGGCTATTTCAGGAGGTATGGCAGCACTGTTTTTTGCAGCAAGAACAGATATTCCTGCAGGAGTTTATATAGATGATATTTACGTAGGAGGCTTGAATTCCGAAGAAGCAGTTAAAAAAGTTGAGGTATTCTATTCTGAAATACTTAAAAACGGTTATTTCAATTTAAAAATCAACAATAATGATGAGTATAAAATCAAATACAGTGATATTGACGCTTCACTTGATTATGCATCAACTGTTAAAAAGGTTAGTGGACAGAAAAACAAAGACTTCTTCATTAATGTATTGGACGCAAACTTTGTTTCAAAAGAAAGAAGGTTTTTTTCGATAATTACGATAAATGAAGGGAAGCTGCGTGAAAAGCTGAATGAGCTTGCCGGTGCCATAAATAAAGAAACTAAAAATGCGGATATTCTCCTGGATACCAAAAACAATAAAGTGTTAAAATCCGAAGAAGAAGTAGGCATAAAGCTAAACGTAGAAAATGCCATTAAGAAAATCAGGAATGAAATTAGTTCTCACAGAGAGAAGCCGATAGAATTTCTTACGAATAACTTCGAATTACAGGCTCTGAATCCTCAGATCAGACTCAAGGATCTGGAAGGAGCGGACGAAGTTATATCAAGTTATACAACAGATATTAAGAATTCTGATATGGTTGAACCGGTAAAAGCAGCTGCTTTAGCCGTAAACAAGGTTTTGATCTTCCCCGGTGCTTCAAAGCAGGGGGGAGAAGCCGGGGTATTTTCTTTCAACAAATACCTCGGTTTGGAAAACAAGAT
>CALMWN010000278.1 GCA_937873555.1 uncultured Clostridia bacterium | reverse complement strand
ATCGCCTGTCCAATTTAGATAGAAGCATTTTTCATAAATTACAAAAAAACATTTGCGATTCATTGTATGTTAACACTTACTTATTCATTATATCATGCTGTCGTTATTTGTCAAGTAATGTAATTAAATATAGTAAATGTGTTCTTTCGACATATTTCTACATATTCAAACACCTGAATAAGAAGAGAAACCGCCGTCAACCGGAATTACGACTCCGGTGATAAACTTTGAAGCATCAGATGCAAGCCATATCAAGGTACCTACCAGGTCTTCAGGTTCTCCGAATTTACCCATCGGCGTATGATGTATGATTGCCTTTCCTCTTTCAGAAAGTTCACCGGTATCGGGATCTGTCAATAGATATTTGTTCTGGCTTGTGAGGAAAAATCCAGGAGCGATGGCATTTACTCGGATTTTATCGCCGTATGATCTTGCAAGATCTACGGCCAGCCACTGGGTAAAATTACTTACAGCAGCTTTTGCTGCGGAGTACCCCGGAATTCTTGTCAATGGTCTGAAAGCATTCAGTTCAAGCTCTTATTCTGTTTATATCATACCAGCAAAGTGACTGCTTTAAACATGCATTCGGCACCAGTCGCAGGGAACGACGCCCTCGTCGTTCCGTATTGGTAATAAAATGTAGGGGCGGACGACTCTGTCCGTCCGTAATCGATCCGAATTAATAAAGCCGTATCCCCGGGCTTGATTATTACACCCGGAAATACGGCTTACTTTTTACCTTTAATTTTTTATTATGATATCTATCTGGTCAATTCCTTGACAAGGCTCTTTCTATAGCTTTCGCTTTCCCAGTTCTTTATGAAATCCGCCTCTTTTGGAGTCATGGTTTTGATATGGAGCTTGTTTTTTTCTATCTGAGCCACGACATAAACATAACCCATAAGCGTCTCCTCCATTGTCAAAGCCTCTGCAAAACCGGTTTCATATGTTATTTCACCGGTTTTGGTATTGATGTTCAGCTTTTTACCGGAGCCGTTTATTGAAATATTTCCGTTCAAATACACCAGCTGATCGGGATACAGGGCAATTTCGTCAAAAAATTCCGGACCTATGTTCCTCCCTCTGAAGAATTCAGACAGGTACGAGTTTCTGCTTATACATAAGGTTTCATTCTTCTTCTCGAGTTCTATTGCGGGAAATTTGTCCTTAATGCCCAGGTGGGCAATGATCAGGTCGTTAACCTCACCATGCAGGCTCATGCTTTTTTCGAATTCGTCGCAGGTCACCACCAGCCCGTGGTTTTCCAGGAAGATAACCTCCGGGAACTTTCCCTTTTCCTTCATGCACCTGTCAATCTCGTCCTTTATCTTCAGCGTCAGGCAAAAGCCGGGATTGATATATGGAATCCATATGCATTCATAGGGCTTTTTTGCAAATATCCTTTCCATAAGCTCCCTGCCTTCATGGCTGCAGCACAGGATATTTGCATAAACCGGATGGGTGTGTATGACATACTTTTTCATTATAGAGTGGAAACCTGCTTCAACAGAGGGCCTTAAGCTTTTTATGCCCTCCAGCTCCACTATGTTCTTCTTGACGAATTCAACGCTTTCCTTTTCAAAGTCTGTATCTAAAGCCAGATCAACATTTTCATAATAATTTTTGATGTTCCTGTAATTAACGGCTACAAATCCGTTTACGGAATTAATCTGACTCAGCTTGAAGCCGGACGCCTTAACTGCCATCAGTTCTCCGTCCAGTTTTACGGAAGTGTTTCCACCGCCTCCCTGCACCATATCGGGGAAATTCCCGACAGCCTGGGAAATGGCTTCCAGTTCCTTGAGTTCCTTATCAAACATTTTGGCAACCTCCATTTAAACTCTCTTTTTCAACACATCTTCTTCGTAAGAACGTACACTTTCCAGCCAATCAGCTCCGACGGGAACCTTTTGATCAAGACAGTATTTGTTCCAGACTGCTCCTGCCGGCATGGATTTAAGCTCCTCCATAAGGGCAAGCCTGTTTCCGAAATTACCCCTGTTCTCCTCCTCCAGCAAAAGGTGGGTGGGCTCCAGCAGTGCCATTGTAATTGCCTTCAAAGCCGCTCTTGTTCCGATTACCCAGGCAGAAATCCTGTTTATGCTTGCATCAAAAAAGTCAAGGGCAAAATGCACACGGTCGTACGCTCCGCATCTCTTTATCTCCTGAGCTATTGCCAGCAGTTCGTCATTGAGTATTACAACATGGTCGCTGTCCCAGCGCACGCCTCTGCTTACATGTAAAAGAAGCTGCCCGGCATAAGTAAGGACGGAAGATATTTTGTCCGATATTGTCTCTGTAGGATGGAAGTGCCCCGCATCAAGACACAGCATCACATCATTCTTGAATGCGTATCCCATATAGAATTCATGTGAACCTACCACATAAGACTCGGATCCTATTCCGAAGAGCTTGCATTCAACCGCATCTATCAGATGGCGGCTGTCATATTTCTTTTCGAGCAGCGTATCCAGCGAATCCTTAAGTATCCTGCGGCGCTCAATGCGGTCTGCAGGCAGGTCCTTTGACCCGTCAGGAATCCAGATGTTGTTTACACAGGGAGTGCCCAGAGCCTTACCGATTTCAGCTGCAATCTCACGGCATCTTTCACCGTGCCTTATCCAGAATGAACGTATACTCTTATCCCTGCTTGCCAGGGTATACCCTGTATCCGCCATTTTATGCGAAAAAAATGAAGGATTGAAATCAATGCCTATACCCTTTTCTTTTGCCCATTCGACCCACTTTTTAAAGTATTCGTATGAAAGCTCATCCCTTTCGACAACCTTTCCTTCCGTTTCCGCATAGATTGAGTGAAGGTTGATACGGTGCTTTCCCGGTATGAGGCTTAATGCCTTTTCGAAATCCTGCCTGAGCTCATTCCCGTTTCTGGCTTTTCCAAAATAGTTGCCGGTAGCAAGTATTCCTCCTCCCGAAAGCCCGTCGACCCCTTTTTCAAAACCGGTGACATCATCTCCCTGCCAGCAGTGAAGAGATATCTTTATAT
>CALMWN010000277.1 GCA_937873555.1 uncultured Clostridia bacterium | reverse complement strand
GGCTTGGAAATCAAGATTGAGAAGAAGAGCCCTAAAAGAGAGTATAGTAAAGTGTAAATCGAATAAAAAATGTCGATAGGAGCGTGAACAAAGGCTCCTGTCGGCATTTTTTACTTTATTGTGAATATGCTATCATCACACCAACGAGTGGATAGAAACGGGAGTATGTAACTATTCCCATCTTTATGATTATTCTTGATAATATACGAACTTTCGAATAGAATTGTGGTTATAATTTGTAATGGATTATATTTTTATACGGAGTCAACAGTTGTTGCAGGGGGTGTTGCAATGGAGTATATGACAGCGAAGGAAAGAGAATTAATTGCCATCATTGAGCCTGATGGAGGGTATACGCTTGATTGGCAATATGTGAATAATGACATTGAAAAACATAATACGGAATTTCAACAAAATATATATGATATGTATCTTGCAGATCGTGACATGGCTCTGCTTATGCTGGGGACAGTTAAAAAAAACGTAGTGCTTTCCGAAACGGTGGAATACTTGTTTAAAGTAGCATCGGTTTTTGTGAAGTGCCTTTCGAGAAACCCGGATTTGGAAGCTTTGCGTGAAAAGGCAAAAGGGGTATTGGAGGATGATGAGCAGGATGAACTGCTCGCTGAAGCACCCTTTATAAATGGTGCAGAATACCTTGACAGGCATTGGATTACATGTGTATGGGACAAGCTGAACAGGACTTTTTCTAAAGAAATGAAAAAATACCAGGGTACTGTGGCAGAATACTTTATCAGTAAAAATCCCGACATTCACTTTGTCGGGAAAGTATATTTCCATTTGGTTGAAAGCAAAAAAGAGGATTATCCCTTTGCGTTTCTTGCGACGTATGCTGCGGAACCTTCTGCTATTGGAAAGGCTAAACATCTCCCTCTGAAAAATGCTCTGATGGAGTATGGACAAAACAGCAAAAAATTATTGGAATTGTTATCTACTGTCAATAAGGCAGCTCAGCAGAGCTCGTTTGTATCCGGATTGGTGGAAACAGGTGAAATATTCTATCCAATAGGACTAAACCCTGATGAAGCATATACTTTCTTAAAGGAAGTACCTTTATATGAATCGGTAGGTATTCTCTGCAGGATACCCAATTGGTGGAGAAAAAAAGCAGAATCCCTGAAAATGTCTGTGAACATAGGGACAAAAGCACCTTCACTCGTGGGGTTGGACGTACTTGTGGATTTCAATGTGCACCTGTCCCTGGGAGGAGAAAAAATAACAGTCGAAGAATTAAAGAAGCTTATATCTGAATCAGAGGGTCTGGCATTCATTAAAGGTAAGTGGGTGGAGGTAGATCCCGAGCGGCTCCGTGAGACTCTCGCAGCATATGAGAATGCCCAAAAGGAAGCGCAACGAGGAGATCTGACTATGATGGAAGCCATGCGTATGCAGCTTTCAGCAGAAAAGATTCTTAACATAAAAGAGAACATCTGTGAAATCGAGGTCAGTAATGGAGAGTGGTTGGAAACGGTCCTGGCACAGCTTAAAAGGCCGGATACCATCAAAGCTGTGGGGTGTGGAACCGATTTTAATGCTAAACTCAGGGAGTATCAGCAAAAAGGGCTTGGGTGGCTTTACACCATGAAAGAGCTTGGACTGGGAGCATGTCTTGCGGATGACATGGGACTTGGAAAAACAATACAGGTTATTGCCTTGCTAAACAGTATACGGGTGAAAAAAGAGGAGAAGGTTCTGCTGATTGTGCCAGCCTCATTAATCGGCAACTGGACTTCAGAAATTACAAGATTCGCTCCAAGGCTTAAATACCATGTAATACATCCTCAAGAAAGTAGAAGTGTAACAGAGATTAATGACTCAAGCTGGGGTATCTATATAACCACCTACGGTATGTTGCTAAGATTGGATTGGATAAAAGAAACCGAGTGGGACATGATTATATTGGATGAAGCGCAAGCTATAAAAAATCCTGGTACAAAACAGTCCAAAACCGTAAAACAATTGAAAACACGGAGTAGGATCGCGCTGACAGGAACTCCGGTGGAAAACAGACTATCGGATTTGTGGTCTATTTTTGATTTCTTAAATAAAGGGCTTTTAGGAAGTGCAAAGGAATTTACTGAGTTTACTAAAAAGTTAAAGGAAAGTAATGAAGGATATGCAAAGCTAAAGCAGATGATATCACCCTTTATATTGCGCAGGCTGAAAACTGACAAGAGTATTATCGCTGACCTGCCTGAAAAAATAGAGATGAAAACTTATTCAACTCTTACCAAGAAACAGGCTGCTTTATACAGCTCCATGGTGGATGAGCTTCAAAGAAAGCTGGAAACTACAGAAGGTATTGAGCGGAAAGGTCTTGTGTTGGCAGCACTCATGAAATTCAAACAGATATGCAATCATCCTGATCAGTATCTTGGCCAGGCGATTTATGCAGAAAACGAAAGCGGTAAGTATGAAAGACTTAGGGAAATTTGTGAAACCATTTACGAAAAAAGAGAACGCGTCATTGTGTTTACACAGTTTAAAGAGATTACAGAACCGCTTGCAGCATTCTTGAAAACTGTATTCCAACATGAGGGGCTGGTGCTTCACGGAGAGACACCTGTTGCAAAACGTAAGGACATTGTTGCAAAATTTCAAGGACATGAATATGTACCGTTTATGGTGTTATCCATTAAGGCCGGTGGTGTGGGGCTAAATCTCACAGCAGCAAACCACGTGATACACTTTGACCGGTGGTGGAATCCAGCAGTTGAAAATCAGGCTACGGATAGGGCGTTCAGGATAGGCCAGAGGAAAAATGTACTGGTGCACAAATTCATTACCAAGGGGACGGTGGAAGAGAAAATTGACAAGATGATAGAGGAAAAGACAAAAATAACGAATGAAATTATGCCGGATATAAATGAAAGCTGGATCACTGAAATGGATAACAGGCAGCTGATCGATTTATTCAGGTTAACAATGTAATTGTAACAATGTAAGGGGATAACCTCTATAAGGAGTTAAGCAATGTCATCCGAGGAATGTCCCTTTTCGATAGAGAGGTGAAGCATATGTCATTTTATGGATTTCCGGAATATGTGCCTGTAGCAGAAAGAAAAAGAAAGGCGCAGAAAGCTGTTGAGAAGCTTAAGAAAAAGAATTCAGATATTTCACCTGTAGTGATACAAGGTAGGAAGCTTGCCAGTACATGGTGGGGAAAGGCATGGAACGATAATCTGGAGAGTTATTCGGACTATGCAAACCGCATTGATAGGGGACGCAGCTATGTACGCAATGGTGCGGTTCTTGACCTGAAGATAGAAAAAGGTACGGTAGTTGCACTGGTGCAGGGCAGTTCCTCTAAACCCTATAGAGTTGAGATTGAAATTCGTCAGATTGAAGATGATGTATGGGGAAGGATAAAAAAGTCATGTGAAGGTAAAATAGAATCACTGCAGGAATTGATTGATGGAAAATTTCCAAAGGCACTTTCTGAACTATTTACTGCAAAAGGAAGTGGCTTGTTTCCTTCACCGAAAGAAATAACCTTGGGTTGTAGTTGTCCTGATTGGGCCGTCATGTGCAAGCATGTGGCTGCAGTACTTTATGGAGTTGGAGCAAGGCTTGATGAGAATCCTGCGTTGTTCTTTACTCTAAGAAGCGTAAACATAGAAGAGCTAATTACCGAAGCTATTAGAGGAAAAACAAAAGACATGCTCGGCAGAACTGGAGCAAAGAGCCGACGTATTCTGGAAGATGCAGATGTAGCAGCCATGTTCGGAGTTGAAGTGGAGAGTAGCGGCACTGTTCGGGACCTAAAAGAAAAAGAAGAAAAGAAGAAAAAGGGGAAAAGGTGATAAACTTAAGTGAGTGAATCAGGTCTGATCCACTCACTAAAATATTATTATGTATACACTGCTTTTAATTCTGATAAGCAGCTGTAATTATTGGCCTCTTGCCATGGTTGTAGGAGGTTTTTTTCATAGTAATAAGTTGGTTTACCGCACATTTCACAAAAACGTGAGTTTCCCAGATTGGCAAAAGAGCATTCATACACTGCACCTTGACAGTTGAATAGAGATTTATGCAAAGGCTATCTTCCAAAAAGAAGGGAGATGGCTTTAATGAGGATTATCGAAAAAATCCGTCAAAAGAAGCAAATTGTCCGTGCAGTGTTATATGCAAGATTCAGTTCCGATAATCAACGAGAAGAGTCTATCGATGCACAGGTCAGGGCTATCAGGGATTATGCCAGGAAGAACAGCATAATCATTATAGGTGAATACATCGACAAGGCAAAATCAGCAATGACAGACAATAGACCGGAATTCCTGAGAATGATATCGGATTCAGCCAAAGGAGGTTTCGACCTTGTCCTGGTACATAAGCTTGACCGCTTTGCCAGGAACCGTCAGGACAGCATTGGTTATCGAATGGAACTTAAAAAGCATGGAGTCTCACTTGTGAGCGTGCTTGAGTACCTTGATGATGAAAGCCCTGAAAAGCTCGTATTAATGAAATTACAACTCAGATTAATAATCTTGTGGACATTATCGTCAAGTCAGGTTCTGAGGTGCTTGCACAAAAGCTTTCGGAGATTGAGGTGGAAAAAATCCATCTTGAAGCAGAGTATAGTCAGATTTGTGAAGCGCATGAAATGCAGGAAATTACTATTGAGAAGTTGAATGAAAGCTTTTATATGGCAAGAGAGCTTCTGGAAGCCGGAGAACTATCGGCAACAAAAAAGCTTATTGAGCTCTATGTTGATAGAGTAACTGTTTACAAGAATCATGTGGATGTATTGTTTAAGTTTCATCCTGATTTAACCTTTGATAATTCTGACGATGGAAGTGGACGAAGACAGGTGTCGGGTTTCGACACCATAGAATCCACGTCCATGGGAAGTGGACGGGAGAAAGCAAGGCCTCGCCTCCACCAAAGTGGAAAAGGTCACCTTGCAGGTGGCTTTTTTATTGGGGACATTCCTCGGAAAGGATGACCGGCGTAAGCAGAGGAGTGTCCCCATTCCTTAAGTATTTCTCGTAAGCAGACAACGGTCTTTTTGGTGAACAGCTATCGTCCATGTTCCCCAAACCCCTACCACTTCGTCCTCAAGCCGGACGGGCTACCTGCGCTAACGCCTCCAATTCGCTCCTGCTCAGTTCC
>CALMWN010000276.1 GCA_937873555.1 uncultured Clostridia bacterium | reverse complement strand
TACACTATCCTCTTCGTCGGCAGCGTCAGATGTGTATAAGAGACAGGAATATCAATAGGCCTTGAAAATTTAAGACGTTATGTCGGAAATATTTTTGAATAAGATTGTAATGAAATAAACAAAAATCAGAGTTATTAAAGGCGGAATTTAAAGATACTTATAAACTGAACAGGTATAAATGAAAATCAGGTCAGGCCTGATTTTTTTGTTGGAAGCAAAAGAACTGTCAGACTGATTCCTTGTTTTTTCACAAAATTATTGATAAAAATACCACCGTGTGTTATACTACTTAACGAAAAAATACACACACGGATTGACTGCAGGAAGGTTGCTCAAACGAGTATTCAGGCAGAATGACGGCCGTGGCGGTATTAAACAACAGGAGGTAATATAAATGTCAGTTATTTCAATGAAGCAGTTATTGGAAGCAGGTGTCCACTTTGGCCACCAAACCAGGCGTTGGAACCCGAAGATGGCTGAGTACATCTTCACCGAAAGAAACGGTATATACATCATCGACCTTCAGAAAACCGTAAAGAAGGTTGAAGAAGCATACTTCTTCATAAGAGAAGTTGCCATGAACGGAGAGGATATACTTTTCGTCGGAACAAAGAAACAGGCTCAGGACTCAATTAAAGAAGAAGCGGAAAGAAGCGGCCAGTTCTTTGTAAATGCAAGATGGCTCGGCGGTATGCTCACCAACTTCAAAACCATCCGCAGAAGGATCGACAGATTAAACCAGTTGAACGACATGGAGAAAAACGGCATATTTGATGTCCTACCCAAGAAGGAAGTTATCAAGCTGAAGGGTGAAATGGAAAAGCTTGAAAAATACCTCGGCGGAATAAAAAATATGAAGAGGATTCCGGGGGCATTGTTTATTGTTGATCCCAGGAAGGAAAAGAATGCAATCCTCGAAGCCAGAAAACTCGGCATACCGGTGGTGGCAATCGTAGACACAAACTGTGATCCGGATGAGGTTGATTACGTAATCCCCGGCAATGACGATGCTATAAGGGCGGTCAAACTGATTTCTGCTAAAATCGCAGATGCCATAATGGAAGGGAAACAGGGAGAGTCACTGACTGTCAGCGAAGTTCCGGATAAGGATGAAGCTGAAGAAGCAGTAGAAGCACCAGCTGAAGCGGAATAATCAAAACTGAATTCTTGTAATCAGGATGTGGGGGCAAATCTCTTTATGGAATGTATATCAATACATCTTGAGGGATGTCCCCCATTTAATGAATTGGAAGCGATATATTGAACGGACTTGTCATTATGCAGCGATTCCGGCATAAAAATAATGCATTGGTTAATAATATGAATAATTTGAGTATGGAGGAATTTTCAATGATTACTGCTGAAATGGTAAAACAGCTTCGTGAGAGAACCGGGGCAGGTATGATGGACTGTAAAAAAGCTCTTTCCGAAACCAACGGAGATATGGATAAAGCAATAGAATTCTTAAGGGAAAAGGGCCTTGCAACAGCAGCAAAAAAAGCGGGAAGAATAGCCGCAGAGGGTATCGTTGACTCGTACATACATGGAAACGGCAGGATAGGCGTTCTGCTGGAGGTTAACATAGAAACTGATTTCGCTGCCAAAAACGAAGATTTCAGGGCTTTTGTAAAAGATATCGCAATGCAGATTGCTGCAGCAAAACCCGAATATATCAGAAGGGAAGATGTGCCGGCTGAAGTGGTTGAAAAGGAAAAAGAAATACTTAAGGCACAGGCTTTGAATGAAGGAAAACCGGAAAAAATAGTTGAGAAGATGGTTGAGGGCAGAATAGACAAGTTCTATAAGGAGATTTGTCTGTTGGAGCAGCCTTTCATAAAGGATCCCGATAAGACGGTCCAGCAGCTTCTGACTGAAAAGATTGCGACAATTGGAGAAAACATAAATATCAGAAGATTTGCAAGATTTGAAAAGGGCGAAGGCCTTACAAAGAAAGAAGAGAATTTTGCAGAAGAGGTTGCAAAACAAATAGGTGGTTAAATAATTGGGGAACATATTTCATATGTTCCCTTTGTTTGAGGTGCAGCATGTGAAAACAAAATTTGCGACTGTATTATATCCCACAAACTTTATTGTGAATACCAGACTATTTATTCAGTAGAGCTTGATTTCTTAAAGTAATTGGTTGTCCATATGATACGGTGATTAAATTCGCATTTTTTTAAACGCAAGCAGGAATTTCAATTTTTTTGGAGAAAATTATGAGAGAAGAGTGGGGGTATCTTATTAATGCAAACGCCGAAATATAAAAGGGTAATGCTGAAAATCAGCGGAGAGGCATTGGCTGGAGAGAATAAATCCGGAATCAATACTGAAGTTCTGAGTGTGATATCGGACAAAATCGTCCAGATACACCAGACCGGCGTTGAAATTGCCGTTGTGGTAGGAGGCGGAAATTTCTGGAGGGGCAGGAGCGGTAAAGGCATGGACCGTACAACGGCAGACCACATGGGCATGCTGGCAACGGTAATAAACTCTCTTGCACTGCAGGATGCTATTGAAGCTAAGGGCGTCCCGACGAGAGTACAGACAGCTATAGAAATGAGACAGATTGCGGAGCCTTATATAAGAAGACGGGCGATCAGACACCTTGAAAAGAAAAGAATAGTCATATTTGCATGCGGTACCGGAAACCCGTATTTTTCAACTGATACCACTGCGGCATTAAGAGCTGCCGAGATAGATGCGGAAGTGATTTTGAAGGCTACAAAAGTCGATGGGGTATATGACTGTGATCCGGCTAAAAATCCCAATGCAAAGAAATATGATACACTTTCATACATAGATGTTTTGAACAAAGGCCTTGGAGTGATGGATTCCACTGCAGCATCGCTTTGCATGGACAATAGGATCCCGATAATCGTTTTCAGTCTGGATAATCCTGAAAACATAATAAAGGTTATTAATGGTGAAAATATAGGAACTTTTATAAAAAGCTGAGGAGGTATGTTATGGTTAAGGATGATTACAAACCCATTGAAGAGAAAATGAAAAAGACTGTCCACGTTCTGAAGGAAAACCTGGCAGGAATCAGAGCAGGAAGGGCAAACCCATCCATACTCGACAAACTGAGTGTGGACTACTATGGGGCTCCTACTCCTATCAATCAGCTTGGCAACATTTCCGTACCTGAAGCCAGGGTCATACTTATTCAGCCATGGGATGCAAAAATTCTCAAGGAAATTGAAAAAGCCATCCAGAAGTCTGATATAGGTATAAACCCAAACAATGACGGTAAAATAATCAGGCTTGTATTCCCGCCTCTTACCGAGGAAAGAAGGAGAGAGCTCACAAAGGTGGTCAAGAAAGACGGAGAGGAAGCAAAGGTAGCGGTAAGGGCTATCAGAAGGGACGCCATCGAGCATCTTAAAGTCAAGAAGAAAAACAGCGAAATTACAGAGGATGACCTTAAGGATGCCGAAAAGGACATACAGGTAATAACTGATAAATACATAGCAGAGATAGATAAAATCGTAGATCTGAAGGATAAGGAAATTTTAGAGGTATGATTATGAAATTTCCCGATGTTGTCGGATATACGCTTGGAGAGGCGAGGATAATCATCGGCAGGAGCAAGGCTGAGGTTCGCGCAATTGATGTCACCTCACCGCCAAGACAAAACAGCAACCAATACGACGATACTTTCCGGGTTGTAAGAATGACTATAACCGATACTGGAAAAATTGATTTACTGGTTTGTAAACCCCTCTGATAAGAGGGGTTGTTTATTGTATGGCCCTATATTATAATGAGGTTATTATAAATATCCAAATGGGAGATATAACCATCCGGAGGTTCGAATGTTATTTATAGATAAGCTGTTTGGAAAAGAAGACAAGAAGCTTGATAAGGGTAAACTTCCTGTGCATATAGCCATTATTCCCGACGGAAACGGCAGATGGGCGAAAAAGAGAGGCCTTCCAAGGAGCATCGGGCATAAGGAAGGCACCAATGCATTGAGGAGCATTGTAAAAATTGCAGACAGGGTAGGCATCAAATATCTGACGATTTATGCGTTTTCAACGGAGAATTGGAGAAGGCCCAAGGATGAAGTGGATACACTCATGGCATTGATGCTGGAATTTTTAAAAAATGCAGAAAAGGAGCTTGAAGGCAGTGATGTGCGCATAAGGGTTATCGGGAATACGAAGGGCATGTCCGGTGAACTCCAGAATGAAATCAAAAGGGTTACAAAGCTTACTGAAAAACGGAAGGGGCTTAACCTGGTCATTGCTCTCAACTATGGCGGCAGGGATGAGATAATCAACACAATAAAGGATATTGCACGTGATGTCCTTGACGGCAAGCTTTCCATTGACAGGATCAATGAACAGCTTATATCGGAAAAGCTTTATACTTCTGATATTCCGGATCCTGATATGATAATCCGTACCAGCGGAGAGCTAAGATCCAGCAATTTTCTTCTCTGGCAGTCTGCATACACGGAGTATTGGTTTCCTGACATGCTGTGGCCGGATTTCAAAGAAAAGGATTTTATTGAAGCAGTTTGTGAATATCAGAAGAGAAACCGGAGATATGGGGGAGTTTGACTTTGAAAACAAGGATATTGAGTTCTATCGTGGGATTACTGATACTGGCGGCTGTTGTCTGGTCCGACTGGTTTTTTTCAGGTATTTCAATAGGGGTAGCCATTTTCCTGCTGGCACTTATCGGAATGCATGAGTTTTACAGTGCGATTTCCAACATCGGCTACAAGCCTGTCAGAACTATCGGGTATGCGGCCTGTTTGCCCATTTTGATGATAGCTTTGGGAGGCACCATAAAGAAGGTTGATAAATATGTTGACCTGTTCAAGTCAATCAATTATTTTTCATTCGGTATATTTGTCACTCTAGTAGTCCTATTCTCATTCATAATATTCCTGCATGACAGATATAACATAAATGACATTGCCGTAACGGTCTTTGGCGCTCTGTACGTTTCTTTCCTCTTCTCCTTCCTGGTACTGACGAGGAACCTTGAAAACGGGTTTTATTACATATGGCTGATATTCATAGGGGCATGGGTTACCGATACTTTTGCTTATTTTTCGGGTGTTTTTTTCGGAAGGACAAAATTTTTACCTGCAATCAGTCCCAAAAAAACTGTGGAAGGTTCAATAGGTGGTATTGCAGGCTGTGTTGTCATAACCGTGATATATGGATTGTTCCTGAACAGTTACATAAGGAATGTACCGGTGTTTCATTATGTTATAATAGGGCTTCTTAGCGGCATACTATCTCAGATAGGCGACTGGGCTGCCTCTGCAGTCAAAAGATATGTGAAAATCAAGGACTACGGAAAGCTTATGCCGGGGCACGGCGGTGTCCTTGACCGGTTTGACAGCATTCTGTTCATTGCACCTGTGGTGTATTTTTATATAAGTTTTGCGCTTTAGACTGACATAAGGAGATATATATGACCAAAAGGATTTCAATTCTCGGCTCTACCGGCTCAATAGGAGTCCAAACCCTTGATGTGGCAAGGAACCTGGGACTTGAAGTATTGGGACTGACAGCAAATTCCAATATTGACCTGATAGAAAAACAAATTATCGAATTCAGACCCAGGTTTGCAGCAATCATGGATGAAAAGCTTGCAGCCGATTTGGGGAAAAGGGTAAAAAATTCAGGTACAGAGGTGCTGTACGGACTTGAGGGCGTAAACATTGTAGCAGCAATGGATGAGGTTGATACTGTTGTTTCTTCAATTGTAGGGATTGCAGGCCTGATTCCGACACTGGAAGCCATAAGAAAGGGGAAGATCATTGCCCTTGCAAACAAGGAAACGCTTGTGACGGCCGGCCAGATAGTAATGAATGAGGCGTCAAGGTGCGGTGCAAGGATCATACCCGTGGATAGCGAGCACTCCGCGATTTTTCAAAGCCTGATGGGAAATGACAGCAGGGGGGTTTCAAGCATTATACTCACTGCATCGGGAGGACCGTTCCGGGGAAGAAGCTTTGACGAACTAAAGCAGGTAACGTTGGAACAGGCATTAAAGCACCCGAATTGGAGTATGGGCAGCAAGATTACTATTGATTCCGCCACAATGATGAACAAAGGTCTGGAGGTCATTGAAGCCAGATGGCTTTTCGGGCTGGGCCCGGATAAAATCCGGGTGCTGATCCATCCCCAGAGCATAATACATTCCATGGTTGAATACATTGACGGATCGGTCATTGCACAATTGGGTTCCCCGGACATGAGAATTCCGATCCAGTTTGCCATAACATATCCCGAAAGGTTTGACAATGGTTTTGCAAGGCTTAACCTGCTTGAAACGGGAAAGCTGACCTTTGAGAAACCCGACCTCGCTGCTTTTCCATGCCTGAGGCTAGCATGTGAGGCGCTTGAAGCCGGAGGGACTATGCCTGTTGCCTTGAATGCCGCCAATGAAATGGCAGTAAGCCTGTTTCTGAATAAAAGAATCGCATTTACAGATATTCCGTCTATCATTGAACAAACAATGGGCAAGCATAATGTGAATACTAATCCCTGCATCAATGATATAATAGAAGTAGATAAGTGGGCAAGAGATGTTGCCCGGTCTTTGTCTTAAAAATGTGGAGGTAAGCCATGCAAATAATTTTAGCAATAGTAGCGTTGAGCTTTTTAATAATTGTCCATGAGTTCGGCCATTTTATTGTCGCAAAACTTTCAGGTATAAAGGTCCATGAATTTTCTCTCTTTATGGGGCCCAAGCTTTTTGGAGTGATGAAGGGGGAAACCCTGTATTCTGTCAGGCTTATACCTCTTGGCGGCTTTGTAAGGATGGAAGGTGAAGAGCAGGCTTCGGAGGATGAAAGGGCATTCAACAGAAAACCCTTACTTGTGAGGGCGGCGGTAATAGCAGCCGGACCTGTCATGAACCTCATTGTGGCAGTTGTCATTATAGCGGTGATAACTTCATTCACCGGTTTTAACACTACAAAGGTAAGCAATGTCTTCAAGGGATCCCCTGCGTACAATTCAGGGCTTAAGGCAGGAGATGTGCTGGTCAGCTATGATGGAAAAAGGGTTTATCAGCCTATGGACATATTCTCATTCCTGTTCGCTTCAAAGGGTAAAACCGCAGCAGCCGAGATTCTCAGGGACGGGAAGACTCTCTCTTTGAGTATTACACCGGAGGTTATACAGGGCAACAGGTATATACTGGGCTTTGGAGCAAAAGAGCCTTATGGTGAGAATTCCAATGTCGTGAGTTCGGTAGGTCAGAATACACCTGCAGAGAAAGCGGGTTTGAAGCCGGGGGATGAGATAACAAAGCTGAATGATAAAACCATATCAACCAAACAGGATATAAGCAATTACCTGAAGGAAAACAGGGACAAACCTGTTGCTATAACCGTTTTAAGAAATGGTTCCGCTGTCAGGCTGAATGAAATCGTACCTGTTCAGGAAAAAGGGCAGGAGCAGTATGACCTAGGAGTCCTTTTCAGCCATGAATACGGAAGCGGCTTTACTGTTGTAAAACAATCATTCTTCTACTGCTATTCTACGGCAAGAAGTGTTTACTACTCCCTTGCCTGGCTGATTACAGGAACGGTTTCACTGAACCAGATGATGGGTCCGGTCGGCATAGTCAGCACTATCGGCGATGTTGTAAAACAGAGTCCGACGGTTCTGGATATTGTACTGAATCTTCTAAGCATTACAGCCTTTATCAGTATAAACCTCGGTATTTTCAATCTGATACCCTTTCCTGCCCTGGACGGAAGCAAACTGCTGCTGCTTTTGATAGAAGGAATAAGACGCAAGGCCATTCCTCCGGAAAAGGAAGCGTTTATTTCGATGGTAGGCCTGGTACTTCTGATACTTTTAATGATTTTTGCAACCTCAAACGATATCATGCGCATATTCGGCAAGGGGTAGGATAAGTTCAGGGTTCAGGGTTCAGAGTTAAGAGTTCAGAGTTCAGAGTTTAGAGGTTGGAGGTCGGAAGTTGGAGAGAGGGATATGGACGGTTATATAAAGCGGAGGGAAACAGTTAAAATAAGAGTTGGGGACAGGTACATCGGGGGAGATTCGGAAATTACCGTACAATCAATGACAAATACCGATACCCGTGATGCCGCTTCTACCATAGCACAGATAAAAAGGCTGGAGGAAGCCGGATGTGATATTGTAAGAGTGGCTGTACCCGATATGGAGGCAGCATCCGCAATAAAACAGATTAAAAAGTCGACAGGGCTTCCTCTGGTTGCGGATATACATTTTGACTACCGCCTTGCCCTTGAAAGCATGGTAAACGGAGTGGACAAAATACGCTTGAATCCCGGGAACATAGGTGACAGCGACAGGGTACGGAAGGTTGTGGAGATGGCGGCGGAGCGCGATATACCTATCCGCATCGGAGTAAACTCCGGATCTGTTGAGAAGCATATACTGGAAAAATACAATGGTGTCACTCCGGAAGGCATGGTGGAAAGTGCATTGGGACATGCACAGATACTGGAGGACCTGGATTTTGACAGGATCGCGTTTTCAATAAAGGCGTCCGGTGTTCCGATGACAATTGCCGCATACCGCCTGATGTCTGAAAGGTCAAGATACCCGCTGCATATAGGAGTTACGGAAGCGGGGACGCTTTACAAGGGTACGATAAAATCGTCTGTCGGGCTTGGCTGCCTGCTGGCCGAGGGTATAGGCGATACATTGAGGGTATCTCTTACCGGAGATCCCGTGGAAGAAATAAAAGTCGGACGTGAAATTTTAAAGTCCCTGGGCCTGCGGAAGGGTGGAGTGGAGTTTGTTTCCTGCCCTACCTGCGGAAGGACCCAGATCGATCTGATAGAAATAGCAAACATGGTGGAAAAAAAGCTGCAGGACCTTGACAAGGACATAAAGGTAGCCATAATGGGGTGTGCCGTAAACGGTCCCGGTGAGGCAAGGGAAGCGGATATAGGAATTGCCGGAGGCAAGGGGGAAGCTTTGCTTTTCAGGAAGGGTGAAATTATCCGGAAAATCCCGCAGGATAAAATCGTTGAAGAGCTTATGGAAGAGATTAAAAAGCTTTAGGTGTTATTAACAGCAGTCATTTTATGAGACCTGGGAAAATTACGGGGGAATACGAATGCAAAGCGTTGCTTTAAACGGTAAAAACTTTTTGGAGTTATTTCCTGAAGCCGGTGAAAACAGGGAGTTTTCCGATATATTGCAAAACGTCGGAATCACCGGCATCAATGTCTATAAAAAATCCAGAAGGCTTGAGATATCTGTCACTTCTCGTACTCTTATCCCGGCTGAATCACTTTTTCTGCTTGAAGAAAACTTTATCGGCATATTCAAACTTGACTCGGTGAATCTAAAGCCGAAGTTTGACATGAACCTGACGCTGGAGGAAGTGCTGTCAAATTACTGGGACAGCATCATATATATTGTCAACCGGAAAGTGGCCTTAAGCAAGGGTATACTGTCGGGCTGCAAATATGTATTGTTTGACAGGAGGCTTGTAATAAAATTAAACACAAAGGGCTCCGAGATATTAAAAGCTCAGGGCTGTAATACATTGATAGAGAATCTGCTGGAAGAGAGCTTCTCTCTCAAGGCAAAGGTTGAGTTTGAAGACTTCAGGATGGATGAGGTTGTGCGGGATGAGTACCTGGGGCATAAGGAAAGCGAAGAAGCCAAAGTGGTCAGCAATTTAGTCCCGCTGAATGAGGTTAAGGAAGGGAAAGCCGGGGAAAAGCGCCAGAAGAAAAAGGAACAGCATGACGGAAATTTAGTGGGAGTTATTATCGGCAAGGCATTCAACGACAGTCTGATGAAAATGGCGGACGTTACACAGGACTC
>CALMWN010000275.1 GCA_937873555.1 uncultured Clostridia bacterium | reverse complement strand
GGCGTTTTCCAGTGCCTTTATCCTGCACAGGAATTCCAGATCCCACAGCTTGCCGTAGACTCTTGCAGCATCGAAAAGAACTCCCGGGCTTTCCAATACAGTATTTTTCGGGCCCCGGCTTAAAGCCTCATGCCCTAAAATGTGACCATCCTTCAAGGATATAATGGGCTGGAAAAGTGTTCTGATTTTACCTTCTTCAAGAATCTCCATAAATTTATCACCTATACTTGCATCTTCAAATATTTCAGGATATTCCAATTGGACGACTGCTTTTTGCAGTGCATAGTCCTTGAAATCGATATTATTGTGTTCAAAAAGTTGATACATCTGGGTAGCTCCTAACTGTGTCGGTATTTTATTATTGTTCAAAACAGCAAAGTTGTAATGAATGTAGCATACGAGATGAACAGTCCGACTGATACATCGGTCGGGTAGTGGCATCCCAGGTATATCCGCGAAACGCCGGTGATTAATGCTGCTGTTACAAAAACCATAGTAAGGCCGGGGTAAAAATGCGAGAGCACCAGAGCAATTGAAAGTGCCGAGCTTGAATGGCCTGACGGCAGAGAATACTTGCACTTGGGAGGCTTTATAGCTATTACCCATTCAAGGGTCTTATATGGCCGTGGCCTGTTGACGACCCTTTTCAGTATATGAATGACAGCCTGGCTTGCCAAAAGGTTAATGGCAAGCATTGTGCCCAACCGGTTATTAAATATGAGGGAAAATAGTGAAGTTACGACTGCGAAAGTCGTTGAACCCAAATGTGTCATATTCTCCATTAAAATGCTCATTGCTTTACTGTGCAATTTCCTATTGAGAGCATAAAAGCATAGAATATCATTTCTTGCAATAACAGTAGTAATTGACGACATTTTTCTACACTCCGATCTTTCTTTGACATCATGGAAATTATTTCTTTAATATCATTGTAGATTTGAAGTTTTAAGCTTTTCTAAAGTTAATGTTAGATTATTGTTAATTTAAGTATTCAAAATGACAGTAATTGTAACACTCAGCTTTTCACTATGACTTTCAATACTTTACGACAAAAAGATAAAAGACATAGGAACACGGATAGAGCATGTGTTCTATATGTCCTTAAATAATTCCAAAGTAACGAAATACTGTCAGTTCAATTCTGATTCTGTTGATAGGTCTCTTGCGTCTGTCTTTTCAATAGTATTTGTTCCCACATAAGGAGCAGTAGGAGCGGTAAAAAAGATTCCTGATAGAATTGCTGTGAAAGGAGCCACAGTTATCAGACCGAAACTTCCTACAATTGTATGCATGATTTCTGCTGCTACATACTTCAGATTAAGAATATTAAGGATTGGGGTGCCTTGTGCCATGAATACCATCAATAGGGCTACATAGCCCCCTGAATATGCAAGAAGAAGTGTTGTGGTCATTGTGCCTGTTACGGCACGCCCGATGGAAAAACCCGACCTGATAGCCTCCATTTTACTTATGTCGGGCTTTTTCTCAACAATTTCATAAACAGCTGCCGATATATCCATTGCCAGGTCCATGAGGGCTCCGGTGGAGGCGATGAAAATACCTGCAATAAAGATGTCGGTGAGATTCAAATGGGCATAGCCCGAGTATAATAAGCTTTCGGAAAAGCTAAGTATGGCTCCGTGTACCTTGAAGTACTTGCCAAAAACAATTGCAAGTATGCAGGTGAGCACAGAACCTGAAAGTGATCCCAGGAAGGCAACCCAGGATTTTCGGTTTATGCCTGCAACCAGGAATATTGTGACTGCCGTCATGGCAGTTACTACGAGCATGGCGATGATTATCGGATTGTAACCCTTCAGAAAGCAGGGAATCAGTATCTTCCAAATCATAAGTATTGTGAATACAAAAGAAAGAACAGCTTTTACCCCTGTCCATCCTGCAAATAGGACTAAAACAAGAATAAAACCCATGAATAATATCAATTCCAGATTAATTCGGTAATGGTCTACAAGGTTCACATAAGAAACATTATTATCCTTGATATCAATGACAGATAAAGCTCTATCTCCCGGAAGATAGATTTTATCCATTTCCAGCTTGCCTATAAGTTGGTTGACTGCTTTAGTTTCAAATCCTTTGAAAGGACCGTTCAGAACCCTGATCGTACATACCTGGCTTCCTTCACGGATCAGTCCGAATTGATGTATAAGTGAATTGTCCACCTCAAGTATTTCAACTTCCGACCTTATACTACCGGGCTGTGCATTTTTTTCAAAGCCAGTCGGAATTAATACTAGAATAGATATGACCACCAGTATGATCAAGACAAATACTGTATTAAAGCTGAATATTTTACTTTTCATGGATTTCATATTCCTTTCGGTATATAGCGGAACAATTGGATGAGGAAACAGCCTCTCATCCAATTGTTCCTGACACTTATTGTTTTTTACCTGGCTTGCAAGATTTGAAACCAATATTAGTTAAACTCAATGCTTCACAAATATTAGTTAACTTTTAAGATTGAGCTTAGCTTCCTAAAGATGTCTGTATTGTCATAATATCCGTTGAACAGTTCCTGACCTGCACCCATTGTAAATACTGCAGTTGGGATACCTGTGTGGGAATAAGAGGTCCACCCAATACCTGCTTTGTTATTGAGGATATGGGTCAAAGTTACAGAGAGCGGTTCATAAGTACCGTATATAACCTGCTCGGCTTCGTTCAGTTTTCTATCTTTAGCTGGAGTGATTGTCATCGCCAAAGCATCTCTCAGTTTTTGAACTTCATAGTCGGTAAGAACCATTCCAGGTCTTTTGGAAGCTTCTTCATCTGAAGAAACAACAAGGCCGAAGTAAGCTTTAATATAAGGGAGCAGATCTTCCAGCTTCGCATCTTCCTTAGAGATATAGGATCTGTATGGCGTAATGACTTTGTTGTCAAATTCGAGGAAAGACCTTGTCTGGTACCCGATCTTATCAAAGAAGGTAGAGTAGCCGGTAGCTGCAAAACCAATCGATAATCCGCCCGTTTCATGGTCGCCTGTGACGATAATGAGGGTTTCCTTCGGATGCTTATAATAGAATTGAACAGCTTCGTTTACTGCCTTCTCTAATGCGAGGGTATCTTGGATTGAAGCACCTGCATCGTTAGCATGGCATGCCCAATCTATTTTACCGCCTTCTACCATCATAAAGAAGCCATTGGGGTTATCAAGCACATCTATGCCTTTTTTCGTAAAATTAGCCAGTGCAAGGTCGTCTTCAGCACGGTCGATTTCATAAGGAAGGGCTTTGTCTTTATCCAGAATGGGATTTATAGCGATAACTTTACCGGACTGGCTATTTAAAGCAAGAATTTCATCCTTTGTATTTACTATATTATAGCCCTTCGACCTTGCTATTTCGAGAGCATCCGGCTGATCGCCCTTAGGACCTTTCGGATTTACGAGCCCACCTCCACCAAAATAATCAAAATTGCTGTTAGCTAATTCAAGAGCAATTTCGTACATATTGCTTCTGGTAGGCTGGTGTGCATAGAAAGCGGCTGGAGTTGCATGATCTATAGATACGCTGGAAACGATACCGATTTTGTATCCCTTTTCTTTAAGCATTTCAGCAATTGTTTTGTATTTTATCTTCTTTGTAACATCCATGTTTATAACACCGCTCAAAGTCTTATTTCCGGTGGAAATAGAGGTTGCTGTTGAAGCGGAATCAGGGCACAGGGAAGTAGCATCGAAGGTTGAAGAAGTGCCTGTTACAGGGAAATCGGAGAAACTCAGCTTTTGAATACCAACCTTTGTATCTTTATATATGCTCTTTCCAAGGTATGCTTCTGCTGAAGCAATCTGAGGGAAGGTCATGCCGTCGCCGATAAACATGAACACATACTTGGGTGCCTCACCTGTATAGGAATTATTGGTCACAGACTGGCTGGATGCTGAAGTGGTAAACATGGCGAATGTAATTGAAGTAATCAATATTAATGACAGTAGGACAGATAAGATTCTTTTGACGTTTTTAAACATTATGTAATACCTCCTTATAAAATTTCCTGCTAACAATCACAGATTTCAATAATACCGGTACACATTTCATAGCTTTGCAAAACTCTATGAAAACCGGGTCACAGACTGCGAAGAAATGAAGGAGAGCATTATTGTAATCTGAAAAAGTTATGCAAGTTAAATATTGTAAACAATCATATAAAAGGATGATTAATTTTGGATTAAGAGCAAGTTAACTTTATGAAAACGAATCTTAAAGCCGTGGGACGTTTCTTCAGAAATTATCAAAAGTAACCTTTTGCTTTAATGCAAGGATAATTATTTAATTATTTAATGTGCTGCAGGATATGATGCAAAAAAATGAAGAAACGTCCCCATTGTTTCCATTGTTTCGTTGTTTCCTGCTGTTTGCAAAATAAAAAACTGCTGACAAATTTACTTTGTCAGCAGTCTGAGACGCTGAAAGCGTCTTTTTTATTCCGTATTCTTATTTTACTGCAGCACCGGCAATCTTTCTGGCCTCTTCCTCTTCCGAAACGGAGAGGATTTGTGAAACATCCAATATGAACACTATCTTTTCGCCCTTTTTTGCTATCCCGTTAAGGTATTTCCTGTTCAAGTCCTTTATTGACTGTGGAGTACTTTCAATATCGGAATCCTCGAAAGTGAGGATTTCATTCACCTCGTCAACTATGAAACCGGCCATTATGGAATTGAGGTTCACAATCACTATTTTCGTATTATCGTCAAATTCCTTTGAGGGGTATCCGAATTTTTTTCTCAGGTTGAATACAGTGTATACTTTTCCTCGTAAATTAATCAGTCCTTCTATGTATTCAGGTGTATTGGGGATTTTAAAAATCTCCATCGGCTTTTCAATTGAGCTTACCTGCTCGATTTCCACACCGAAGGACTCATCATTTATGTTGAATATAACCAACTGCCTGCCTGCCATAATCATCAACTCCCTGTTACAGTTTAATTTATGAGCTTAAATAAAAATTAAATATTGCCTGGCTTATAAATACTGCAAAATATTATTGATTCCAACATAATAATGTCAGAATAGAGTAAAAATTGTAATAACATTATACCAATTAATATATTAATCGGCAATGAAAAGTTTTATAAATAAACAGATCTAAGCTGACTTAGGCCTGTTTATTTATTATGCAAATATTATAGATTCCAGATCGCTCCAATGCTTTTTCAGAAGCTGCTGATACCTGTCATGAAATAGTTCCTTATGTTCTTCCTCCCACTTTGAGAGGCTCTCAAGAAAATCCTTGACTTTAGCGTCTTCTACAAACTTCACTGCGTTTTTATAAAACAGCGCGAAGTCGTTTTCAATCAAATATGCCATGCGTATTACAGTCAAATCGGAAAGTTCACCATTGGCGTCTCCCACAATATCCGAATTGTTGGCAAGGATATGGGGGTCCTTTGCCGCAAAGCTGTTGTCAACAACCCAGGAGATGGTAATAGGAGGGTTGCTGAAACCAAGCTCATCATATTTGGACTTTAATATGCCGTAATGATGCTCTTCTATTTTTGCAAGTTCACTAAACAGCTTTTTTGTGGATTCTGACTGCACCTTATCCATATAGTAGCTGTAAAAGTCTCCTGCATCCTTTTCCATTCTCATCGCGAAACCGAGTATTCTCTGTATTTTATCCATGTCTACACCTCTGATAATGAATTTGAGGGTCCGGGATTAAGCCTCTTTGAAGTAATTTATGATTAATCATAAAGCATAAAGCTCAAGGGCCGTACCGCGAATCCTTACTGGATTATTGTTACCATCATAGATACAGGTGTAAACAATTTATATTCCGGGTTAGGATCTGTAGCTGCCGTTTATCTTTACATAATCATAGGAGAAGTCACAGGTCCACATCCTGTCGGAAAAATGCCCGCGTTTTAAATTAATGGTTACTTTGATTTCCTTGTTTTTTAATATTTTCTTGGCGGCTTCCTCGTCGAAATTAAGTGCGGTGCCGTTTCTGCATACCATCAATTCACCGATGAATATATCAACAAGGTTGGGGTCAAATTCGGCTTCTGAATAGCCTACCGCTGTTATTATCCTTCCCCAGTTGGCATCTTCACCGAAGAATGCGGTTTTCACCAGAGGAGATTTTGCAACCGAACATACTGCTTTGTAAGCGTCCTCTTCACTGAAGGCACCATCCACCTTTATTTCGACAAGCTTGGTTGCACCTTCGCCATCCTTTGCAATAGAGCGCGCCAGAACATTACATACCAATTCAAGTGCTGCCTTGAAGTCCTTGTATTCTATGCTGGCCTCTTTGACAATGCCTTCATTTTCAGCCTCTCCGTTTGCGAGCATTACGACCATGTCGCAGACGCTGGTATCTCCGTCTACCGAAACCCTGTTGAAGGTGTATTTGACGATTTCCTTCAGGGCTTTATCAAGAAGGCTCCGTGAAATGTTGGCATCGGTTGTGATTACACCAATCATTGTGGCCATATTGGGATGAATCATTCCAGAGCCTTTTGCCATGCCTCCGATTCTCACCTTTTTTTCCTGTATTTCAATTTCCACTGCGACCTCTTTTGGCTCAAGGTCAGTGGTCATTATTGCTTCTTCCGCGCTATGCCCGCCGTCCGGTGAAAGGGTCGAAACCGCGGTCCTGATTCCGGAACGTACTGACGGCATATTCAAAGGCATGCCTATTACTCCGGTAGAACCTACAAGTATGTTTTCAGGATTGCAGTCCAGAAGCTGGGCTGCCAGTCCTGCCATATCACATGCATCCTTATATCCCTGTTCACCGACACATGCATTCGCATTTCCGCTGTTTATAACAACAGCCTTGGCATAGCCGCTCTTTATATGTTCCATTGTCAATTGTAAAGAATGCCCTTTGACGGTATTTGTCGTGAAAACACCTGCGGCAACTGCAATATCTTCTGATGAAACAACAGCAAGATCCTTTTTCCCATTTTTCTTCAATCCACAAGCGGTACCTGCTGCATAAAAGCCCTTTGGAGCCGTAACTCCGCCTTCTATAATATTCATTCCATTCACCCCGTACTCTGATTAAAGGTATTGGCTGCATTGCGCAGCAAATCCCATCCATGAATATATAAATTATACAGAAATACTTGTATTTATTCAATAAAATTTGTGTGCCTGTCTGCCACTTGACATGTGGTTTTATTTCTTATATCATTTTCAATAACAGTAATAGTTTGCAATACTTTTTGTAATAATACAGAAGGTATCAAGCAATAATAACATGAAACGATGATCAAGAGGAGTAGACAGAATTTTGGCCTAAAGAGAGGGAAGTCCGTCGGGTGTAAGTCTTCCCGGGTTTCAAACTGTTGAAGGTAGCTTATGAGTTCTGCATTTGAAAAGAGGGAAAAAGTATGCAAAATTCCTTCAGATAGGGTGCAGCGGTATAGAGCCGTTATTTCGACAAGCAGCCCATTGCAGGTAATATATGATTTGTGCATATTCAAATCAGCCAGGATTGGTCATGAATCATATACATGGGAATTTTGGTGGTATCGCGGAACTTAAGCCTTTCGTCCAATTATATTGGATAAAAGGCTTTTTTATAGTCTAGGAAAGTCCGACTTTTTCGTTACAGGAATAATTCCAGAAACATTTGAAAATAAAGTGTTTTCAGGATAATGTAAAAGATTTCCTAGATTATAAAAATTGAATTAATGCGCGTGCCAGTTTTTCCTCATTGCTTCGGAAAGGCACATGTGCAAAAAAAAGTGGCAGAGCCACATTTTTTATTTACTGAAGGAGATGGTTTGGTGACCATATTAAAAATTTTAGCATTTATTCTGATAGTGGCCGGTGCCGTGATGGTTTATGGGGCACAGTGGGCAGTCAGGAAGTACGGTCTTGACAGGAACATAAAATGTGGATTTGAAGATCAGATGGAAGAGGAAGAGATTTTACAGTACAAGTTTAACAGAGCAATAGTTAATTTTAAAATGCAGGGCATGCTTGTAGCCCTTCCGGGTTTGATACTTCTGCTGGTGCTGTTTAGATAAAGACAAAACAAATAATGGGATTAAGCTCAGGATCAAGTGCTGTAAAAAGAAATCTCAATCCTAACCTCAACTATAAATTGAATGGAGGTCCATGGCAATGGATGAACAGAAAAATATCGCTAAAACTTACGATCCGAAACAGGTTGAAGAAAAATTATACGAAGAGTGGCAGGAGAAAGACTACTTTCATGCGGTGATTGACCATGAAAAGCAGCCTTATACCATTGTGATCCCTCCTCCAAATATCACCGGACAGCTTCATATGGGGCATGCACTGGATAATACTCTTCAGGATATCCTTATAAGGTGGAAAAGGATGCAGGGGTACTGCGCTTTATGGCTGCCCGGCACAGACCATGCCAGCATTGCCACCGAGGCAAAGATAGTCGAGGCAATGGCGAAGGAAGGCCTTACAAAAGAAATGATAGGCAGGGAGAAATTCCTTGAAAGGGCATGGGAATGGAGAGCACACTATGGAGGAAGAATAGTGGACCAGCTGAAAAAGCTTGGCAGCTCCTGCGACTGGAAAAGAGAAAGGTTTACCATGGATGAGGGCTTGTCTGAAGCAGTCAGGGAAGTATTCATAAGGCTTTATGACAAGGGTTTGATTTATCGGGGGGAGAGGATTACAAACTGGTGCCCGAGATGTAACACCTCGATTTCCGATATTGAAGTTGAATATGAGGAAAAGGAAGGCAATTTCTGGCATATAAGATACCCTGTAAAAGACAGCGGGGAGTACATGGTTGTGGCTACAACAAGGCCTGAGACAATGCTTGGAGATACAGCTATTGCCGTTCATCCTGATGATGAAAGGTACAAACACCTTGTAGGAAAAACTGTCATACTGCCGCTTATGAACAGGGAAATTCCGGTAGTTGCCGACGAGTATGTTGAAAAGGAATTCGGAACGGGTGCAGTTAAAATAACCCCTGCACATGATCCAAACGATTTTGAAGTCGGGCTTAGGCATAACCTTGCGCAAATCAGGGTAATGAATGATGATGCCACCATGAATGAAAATGCGAAGCAGTACCAGGGTATGGACAGATATGACGCAAGGAAGCAGATTGTGGAAGACCTGAAAAATCTGGACCTTTTGCTGAAGGTAGAAGGCCATACTCATAATGTAGGCACCTGCCAGCGCTGCAAAACCGTAATCGAACCCATAATTTCAAAACAGTGGTTTGTTCACATGAAACCTATAGCAGAACCTGCCATAGAGGTTGTAAAAAACGGAACCATAAAATTTGTCCCGGAAAGGTTTTCAAAGATATATTTCAACTGGATGGAAAACATACAGGATTGGTGCATTTCAAGGCAGCTGTGGTGGGGACACAGGATTCCGGCTTATTATTGTCAGGAATGCGGACACATGATGGTTGCACAGGATATGCCCGATGTATGTCCCAAGTGCGGCAGTACAAGAATAGAACAGGATCCCGACACCCTGGATACCTGGTTCAGCTCTGCCTTATGGCCTTTCTCGACTCTGGGCTGGCCGGAGCAGACAGAAGACCTGAAATATTTCTACCCGACTAATGTACTGGTTACAGGCTACGACATAATTTTCTTCTGGGTTGCCAGGATGATTTTCTCCGGTATGGAGCATATGGGCAAAGAGCCATTCAGGTATGTGCTGATACACGGGCTTGTGAGGGATGCGCAGGGCAGGAAGATGAGCAAATCCCTGGGTAATTCGCCTGACCCTCTGGATATAATTGACGAATATGGAGCAGATTCCCTGAGATTTACCATTTCCTATTTGTCTCCTCTGGGACAGGATATCCTGTTTTCCAAAGAAA
>CALMWN010000274.1 GCA_937873555.1 uncultured Clostridia bacterium | reverse complement strand
GAAGGATACAGGGACAATGTACATAAATATCCCTTTTCCTCAATGGCCTTTTACACAGGCACAAGAAAGGATCACAGGGGATTGGTGGATACAGGATACGTATTAGGACTTTTTAACCTGACGGATAAAGAACTTGCAGCAAAGAGGTATATAGAGTTTACCCGGAAACACCTCGATACCGGTAATGTAAAAGGAATAATGAAGTGCATGGACAATATAGTCCGCAACATAACGCATGATGAGCGGAAGGTAATAATACGGGAGGCAAAACCGGGACAGGTTATGACGCTTATCACAGAAAGGTTGAAGCTGCCCTCAAAAGATTACATACAGTTAAAATACAGGAGGGCAGCAGGAAAGGCGAGGGCATTCCTGGCATTTGTACAGAGGGCGTTGTGCGGGTTAAGTTACAAAGAAATCTGCAGCAATATAGGCAATATGTCGATGGCAGGAATCTCAAGGCTGTGCAGTGAAGGATTCAGGCTTTACATGGAGGAACAGCAGTATAGAGCATTATTCCAGGAGGTAGTGAGTCTTTGCAGGTGCTGAAAATAAAGAGAAGTGCTTAGTTAGAAGAAAATTATTAAGAAACGTCCCCCACAAGTATAATAAATTTCTTGCAGAAAGGGAGGAATGTACACTCAACACCGATGCCTAATTGCTCTGCTGCTCTGCGTATACCAACCTCGTTTGATAGCTTTACTGCTTCTTCTTTAAATTATTTTTCATAAACCCTCATTGACTTCATTGGAAATCTCTCCTTTGTAAATTAGTATACCTCAATTCGGGTTTAAGGTCTCAACCAAAATTGTAACACTCCACTACGAAAAAGCCAAGGGTAGGCTGGAAAAAATCGAAGAACAGCGGCAAGCTCGCCGGATAAAGCGGGAGCAACTGGATACCTTACTAAAAACGTTGTTGGGGCAGGAATATATTCTTGTATAGTTTGACGAAAGATCTTTGGATAGCGGCTGTTGATAATGTCAAGGTCTTCGTTGAAGATGATGTCCAGTTTACTTTTAAGGATGGTACGGAGGTTAAGTCATAATATTAATCCAAATAACGAACCCGCATATAAAGGCTGACTTCAATGAACTTGGCTTTGATTGGGGCGTTTAAAATTACTGTTTCTTAAACTACATAGATTATTGGAATATTACCCAACTTGTCCCTGAGTTGTTTTTTTAAAAATTGCTCACCTTCTGCCCGAACCTCTGCGCTGTAACAATATTTTCCACGCCCCCTACCGGTCATGATAGATTTATCAAATAAATCAACCGCATTCGGAAATGCCTCGGTGTTAATGGCGCGGTGTACATAGCTGTATGTCATAAATATTATTTCTATAAAAAGATTACTTTTTGCTCTTTCAGAAAGTTCGTCTGAAAGTTGCTGAATTAGTTGTTGATAGAGCCTCATCCAGTTGTTTACCATCACCACAGGTGCAATTAACATACCCACCTTGTAACCTGCCTCACACATCTGGTTTAACGCTTTGATTCTCAAATCTAAAGGGGATGTTCCAAATTCAATCTTCCGGATGATTTCTTGGGGGTTAACACTCATACGCATAATGACCCGCCCTTTATGGTTTAGGGAAAGCAGAGGTTCCACTTTATCAAATTTAGTTGGAAATGTTATATAGCCTTTCTCTTGTAAACTAAACCTTTCAATTGTCCATTCTAGATTTCCTGTCAATTCGTTTTCCAATACCAAGTCACTATTACTTCCTAATTCAAAAACAAGGTCTTTTTCGGAGCTTCTTGCAGTCTTAGTTAACTTATCCATCATTTGTTCTCGATTTACAAAAAGTCTAAGATAAGAGCACTTGTTGTAATTACAGACTAGATAACAATATAAACACATGGCGCTACAACCTGACGAGGTATACGGCACTAGATAATCAGAAACTTTGTGATTCGGTGTATATTTTAAAGTTTTTCTAATACCAATAATCAGATGACGTTTCATGTTAGCAAATTCTCTGTTTTGGTTCTTGCGTAGCTCTTTAATATTATTGTGGTTTTCAATGGGAATCCATTTAACCTGGTTAAATTTATCTTGTAGCATTTTCCCTAGTTTGTAATTGAGCGACTCAGGCTCAAAGTAAATTACATCCGGAAACAATTCTTCACCTTCCTGGCATTAGGCTTAACCCCTTGCGTCCAGTTTCATTGTCATAATCCAAGCGGCATCTTAACTTTTCAGTGTTGTATGGTTGCTGAATGTAATACAACTACTAAGAGGTTCAATTTTTATTATTTCCCAATATCCTTATTTTATAATGATAGTTATAAATTCAAACCATAAAAGCTAGGAGAGACGTTTTGAAACTCTTTTCTTTTCCTTGAATAATATTGCCGGTAATATAAAATTGTAGAATTAGTCACATCCCAAATTACGAAAAGGATATTAATGGCTATTTTTTAACTTCTATTAAAGAAGTGAATTGAGTATGAGTAATAGGTAAACAGGAGGTGAAGTACATGTCATGAGGGGACGTTTCTTAGGAAATAATTGACAGTGGACAATATATGCCATGTAGTGGAAGAAAAAGTAAAATGGAGGAAACCATATGCCAAGGACTGCACGTATAAAAGCCCCTGAATACATATACCACATCATGTGCCGCAGTATCAGTGAAATACCCTTGTTCCAGGATGAGGACGACAAGAACTATTACCTGGACCTATTAAAAAAGTACAAGGAGAAATACAACTGCAGGCTCTATGCATACTGCCTTATGGACACCCACCTGCATCTGCATCTTGATCCGCAGGGCTTTGATCTATCAAAGCTCATGCACAGCATAAACGTATCATATGTCATCTACTATAACCGCAAATACAAAGTAGTATAGAGGTTGAGGGGGATAGATTTCTTACTGAAGAATATATAAACAATAAATTGTTTTCAAAACAACAGTATTTTGGAATTCTTGGGGTAGCATTAAAAGATGATATAGCTATGTCTTATAACAAAAATAAGGGCCATTTCATAATTAGCTGTAATAGTTCATTCTACGACTATAAAATTGAGATAAAATATTTAACTCAGCGTCCTGGTTTATCACCTTTAAATCCATTTGAATGGTTAGCTGTTAAGTCACTTAAGGATGAGACTTTAAATTATGATAGTACAATTATGAAGTATGTTACGCATTTGGTTGAAATAAGCTTTTTAGGAACAATGAAGTATCCTGAGAAGTTTAATGAGGACTATTATAGAGAAGTTGAGTACATTAGGAATTTAGATCAAGCACTCCGAGATAATTGGGATACCCCAGAATTTTTTAAAAACTACCCACATTATATCAAACTATATGAGATCAATAAAAGGCTCCAGAATATTGAAAAAAGTATAAACACAAATAATCACTAAATATGCTAATTAACCAGTATAAAAACAAGCAGGACAGCGGTTAAACCGTCCTGCGCACTCCAACATTATGACGATAACCAAAGAGAGGGTTTGTACATACGAAACGATAGGGTTCGCCTCCACCAATTTTGCAAAAATGAAGTTCAGGAATAAATCCTGAGCTTTATTTTTTTGCCTATGCACAAAAGGGTTCAAGGGTTCCAGACCTTTCACTGCTTTAAGATTTCCGAGTCGAAATCTGTATTTCACTATACTGTATCGCTACGCCTCCTTTTTTATGGCTTTTTAAAAGAATAGTACCTTAATATGGGAAAGACATTTTATTGATTACCATTTCATAAATGATTATCTAAGCTCCCAATGGCTTAAAACCAACGTTGTAGGCATGTATCACAAATGATTATAGATGTAATCCCATGATGGTGCTAAGATGAAACTGTGGTTTACAAACCAATTATTCTATATTTGAGTAATAAACAAAATGATATTGTAAGGGGGTAACGCAATGGGGGTAGGGGATCAATGGATGCCGGAGTATAAAAGCTTTTGTGATCCGGTTACCGGAGTCAGAATCCAGCAGTTAACGGACTATAAAGGCCATAGCCATCATCTTTACTTTACCAATCTAGGGTGGTATGACAGCGGTAGAAAGGTATTATTCGGTTCAGACCGTAATAATAGGACAAATTTGTTTAGCCTGGACCTGGAAACTAAGAAAATACAACAGTTGACGGACCTGGAGCCAATCCCTCCGCCGCTGGAGACGGAATTTATGAGTACCTGTGTCAATCCCATACGGGATGAGGTCTATTTCTGGTATGGAAACAAAATAATAGCCCTGGACCTTCACTCTTTAGAGCAAAGGGCACTTTGGGAGATGCCGGAAGGGTTTATGCGGATCGGACCGAACTGTACAGCAGATGGTAAATATGTCTGCGCCGGGATAATGGAAGATTTGTCCGACCGCATCAAGATAGACTTGTTAAGAGGGTATGTCGGATTTAAGGAAACCTTTGAGGCACAACCGCTTAGCAGAATTGTATGCATCAATACCGACGGGAGCGGGGCGAAGACGGTATGGGAAGAAAAGTCCTGGATAGGGCATATTAATACTTCTCCTACACAGCTCAACCTGCTCACTTTCTGCCATGAAGGCCCATGGGACAGGGTTGACAACCGTATCTGGTGTCTTGACCTGAATACGCAAAAGGCGTGGATGCTCCGGGAAAGGGAGAGCCTGGAGATCGTGGGACACGAATACTGGCATGCGGATGGAATACATATAGGGTATCATGGAAAATGGGAGGATGGACGGAAGTTTTTTGGAAGAATCCTCTATGACAATACTGAAAAGGTGGAAGTAGATTTTCCGTATGAGACGGGGCACATCCATTCCAATGATATTACACTGGTAGTTGGCGATGGAAACAGGGATGGAAAAGTGATCCGGCTGTGGAAATGGAACGGTAAGGGGTATGAAAACCCCAGAATACTCTGTGAGCACCGAAGCAGCTTTCATATTCAACAGGTACATGTTCATCCTAGATTTAGTCCAGATGGGAAAAAGGTTCTTTTTACCAGCGATATGTCTGGATATGGGAACATATATTTGGTGGATGTGCCTGATTTTGAATGTTTACCGGAGCTTAAAGAATAGAAGAAATGCTGTGCATGTAGCATGAATGATTATTTGTTCACAAATGATTATTCCAACTGGAAAAGCTTAATAATTCAAGCATTCACAAGTGGCTTGCAAATGATTATTGATGTTATTTTGATTAAAAACTAAGATAAGTGTGAGGTCAGTTTTACTTAAGTACATAGCTCAAATAAAGATGAAACTAATTATCAGATGAGGGGAGATTATTCTGAACACAATCCAGACAGATATATATAGCACACCCTGCTCCAAAAAAATAAAGACCGGAAGCCAACTGGTTCTTGAAAAGCTGAATAAGGACAGGTGGCTATATATTATGCTAGTACCCGGAATACTATATTTCATATTATTTAAATATGCGCCTATGTTAGGCTTGGTGATGGCCTTTGAAAATTACCAGCCTTTTCTGGGATTCACAAAGAGTCAATGGATAGGGCTTGAACATTTCCACAGGTTTTTTTCAGATCCGTCCTTTTGGATGTTGTTGAAGAATACGCTGATTCTAGGACTCTACAATATTTTCTTTTTTTTCCCGCTGCCGATTGTGCTTTCTTTGATGTTGAACGAGGTCCGAATGACGGCATACAAAAGGGTGATACAGACCCTGGTATATATTCCCCACTTTATTTCCTGGGTGGTGGTTGCCGCCCTTACCTACACCTTCTTTACCACGGAAGGCGGCATTGTCAATGATGTTCTTGTTTCCTTAGGGTATGACAAAATCAACCCGATGCTGAGTCTGGGCGCCTTCCGTCCCATGATCATACTGCAGGTGATATGGAAGGAAACGGGTTGGGGGACGATTATATTCCTTGCAGCTATAGCGGGTGTGGACCCTGAGCTATACACGGCAGCAGAAGTGGATGGTGCAGGAAGGTGGCGGAAATTGTGGCATATCACGCTTCCCTCCATACGAAGCACGATTGTGATTCTTCTGATTCTTCGGTTGGGAGCATTCCTGGATACGGGGTTCGAGCAGCTGATGCTAATGATAAATTCCATGAACCGAGAGGTGGGAGAAGTATTCGATACCTACGTATACCAGATGGGTATTATTGGCGGGCAGTTCAGTTATACGGCGGCAGTAGGCCTGTTTAAATCCTTTGCAGCGTTACTGCTGATAGTGGTATCCAACAACATTGCCAAAAGGTTTGGAGAAGAGGGAATTTATTAGAGAGGACAGGTAGAAATGCGGCGTAAACTTGGAGTCGGAAATCTTATATTTGACATATGCAATATTGTTGTACTTGGCATTATAGCCTTGGTTACGGTTTTACCTTTCATTCATGTGATCGTATCGTCGTTCACACCACCGGGAGAATTGATGAAAAGTGATTTTATTATCATCCCAAAGAGTATTTCTTTGGATGCATACAAGTATATATTTTCTACCAATGTTGTAGCTAGGGGGTTAGCGGTTTCCATCCTGGTGACCTTAGTTGGAACGGTCTTTAACATGATTATGACTGTATTGATGGCATACCCTCTTGCTCACAAAGGTCTATTGGCAAGAAAGGCGATTATGCTGATGGTGACCTTTACCCTGATGTTTAACGGCGGTATGGTACCCAGCTACATTATCATCCAGAAGCTGCATTTGCTGAATAACTATTGGGCATTGATCCTGCCGGGTGCTATCAGTGCATTTAGCTTGATTATATTTAAGAACTATTTCCAGGAGCTTCCTGCAGAACTGGAGGAATCGGCAAAGTTGGATGGAGCTAATGACTTACTCATATTATTTCGTATCATTCTGCCGGTTTCGAAGCCTCTGATTGCAACTTTTCTGGTTATGTTCGGCGTAGGTTACTGGAATTCCTGGTTCAATGCAGTGCTGTACTTGAATGATGCCAAAATGTGGCCCATTCAGGTGGTGCTCAGGCAGGTTATCTCTGCTACATCCAATATTGGAGATATGATGGAAACCAACATAGTAATTCCCCCAAAGACGGTTCAAATGTGCACTATCACCATAGCAACCCTCCCCATATTATGTGTATATCCGTTTTTGCAAAAGTATTTTACCCAGGGTATCTTATTAGGTTCGGTTAAGGGATGACCCGGATGGGGCAATCTTTTAATATTAAATTGACTAAATGGAGGAATGATCGGGATGAACAGAAAAAGTAGATGGAGCAAATGTATAGCGGCAGCTTGCTCATTCGTAATGGTCACATCTTTATTGGCAGGGTGCGGTGCAGGCAAAGGAAACAGTTCGGATACCAAAGCGCCGGCGGCAACTGCGACTTCCCAAGCAAAGCAGGAACCGACCAGAATCAGTATTATGATTCCGTTCAGGTATTAGCGGAAATAGTGTTGCTCAAGGATTGGCGAGGATTGAAAGGGATGTATTGCTGTATTCGCCGGACTTGGCCGTTGTGTGTTTTGGATTGAATGATGCGGGCGGTGGTAATGTGCTCCATGATGCCACTATACTGTACCGATCATCACTAAGATTGGTTATATGAGTTTTCGGACAGTCTGACCAAAATGTGGGAAAAATGATGTAGATAATTCAACCTACGTAATTTTTTTGTATACTTACCATATTATTTTCGACCCTTAAAGTATTGACAATAGTGTATCATAGAAGTATCAGTAATCGAAGTGACCTTACTCCAAATTGATAGACATCTCAAATGACTATATATTAGTCGTTTTGAATGTCTACTTTATTGAGATAAGGTCAATTACTATTAATACAACATATCATTAAGCGATATATCTCATTTACATCACTTTTGCATAAGTCCCATAAAATAAATTATATGTTTAGAAGGATTTTTTCAATTGGTATTGAATATTATTATATGTAGGATGTATGTTGTTAGTATGAATTTATATTTGTAATATGGAGGCAAAAATGAACCTAGACCCAGTTAACACTATATCCGTTGTAGATGAAGTTGTAAAGAGAATTACCGATGCGATTATTAAAAAGGAATTGAAACCTGGGCAGAAAATTCCAACTGAAAATGAGTTGTGTGAAAAGCTGGGTGTCGGGAGAAATTCTTTAAGAGAAGCGATGAAAATGCTTTCTGCACTTGGAGTATTAGAAATAAGGCGGGGTGACGGCACTTATATAGCAGAAAAGATTTCGCCTTCGGCATTTGATTCTGTTGTACACAGTGTTATTCTTGAGCAGAGTACCCCTGGTGAAATACTTGAACTTAGAAAGGTACTGGATTCTATACTTCTTGAGCTGGCAGTCGATAAAGCCACGGAAGAGGACATCAGGCTGTTGTACAGCCTGCAAAAGGAATTTTATGATTTGATAGAGCATAAGGAATTTGAAAGGGGCGCTTCCCAGGATCTTAAGTTCCATTATGCCTTAATAGATATTGCAAGGAATCCTCTATTAGGAAGGATAGTTTCAGGTGTATACAGTCTTTTTTGGCCATCTGTTGAAAATACGTTAAAAAGTAAACAGGAGTATATGGGCGCGTATCAGAAGCACGATGATATACTGGAGGTAATAAAAAGCCGTGATAAATCCAGGATTCCTCAGGTTATTGATAAGAGCCTTGAGGTCTGGAAAGAATACTGGAAGGATTATAAAAGGTAATAATTTCAGCGGGATATTATTTTTTGACCATCAAGGTAGGATGTATTATTATAGTATAAATTTATTTGTATTATAACTCGATCAGGTCATATACAGGGCTTTCATGGTTTGGTATAAAATGTTCGGGGGAAAAGCTATGAATAATAATCTGGTTACACAATGGTATAGGCCTTTAGACATTATTGTGAAAGGGGTTTGTAGTAAGGATAATCCTTTTCTTGCGGAGTTAAAAGGTGAATTTACAGGTCCTGAAGGTGAAACGATCGTCATACCCGGTTTTTATGATGGAGATAACACATGGAGAATACGTTTTTCACCAACCAGAGTTGGGGTGTGGAAATACGACATACTTTCGGATGACATAGCATACGGAAAAATGAACGGTGAAATACAATGCATTGAAAATGAAAATAAAAAGGTGCATGGAAGATTAGGGGTAAACCCCGACTACCCTCATCACTTTAAATACGAAGATGGCATCAGTCACTTCATGCTGGCATATGAATGCGATTGGCTGTGGGCGCTGGACCTTGGAAAGCACCAGGGGAGTGAGACGCAAGAATTTATAGACAGCATAAAAGAGTATGGATTTAACAATATTGTCATGAATGTATATGCTCATGATACTACGTGGGCTAAAGGGAGAACCTGCGATAAGGACTATGGTCCGCCAGCACTTTACGCATGGAAAGGCTCCAATGACTATCCCGATCAAAGCCGTTTCAATAGTCAATTCTTCAGTAATTATGACAGAGTGGTCACAATTCTTTTAAACGAGGGGATAACTGCTCATATACTTCTTAAGGTTTATAATAAGGCAGTAAAATGGCCTGAGAAATATTCTATTGAAGATGATTTATACTTCAAATACATAGTAGCAAGGTATCAGGCATTTCCAAACATAATATGGGACTATTCAAAGGAAGCATACTATGAGGCTGATAAGGATTATATAAACAGCCGTATAGAAATTATAAAGGAATATGACGCATACAAGCATCTGATAACGCTTCATGATGACAGAGTTCTTCTAGACAACTGTAATTACAACAAAAACCTGGATTTTCTAACTGCCCAGCAGCATAACGATTTTTATTACTCCATACTTTATGAAAGGCAGAAAAGAAAATGGCCTGTTTTCAATTCGGAATTCGGGTATGAGTGGGGACCTCTGCAAAAACCGCTTACATGGGCTGCACAAAATGCCGAAGAGTTTGTTGGTCGGGCTTACGAGGTTGTAATGGCAGGAGGCTATCCCGGTTACTATTACGACTATACAGCATGGGATATCATTGACTTCAGTGTCATTCCCAAAGGGTACTCATATTTCAAGATCTTATATGATTTTTTCACATCTATAGAGTGGTGGAAGCTGGAGCCCCATCCGGAAGTTTGTTGCTGGCACGGCAGGTGTCTGGCCGATATTGGTAGGGAATATGTATTTTATATAGACGCGTATAAAAATGCATTGTTCAATATGAGTTTTTTGGATAAGCCATACACAGCACAATGGATTAATACGTATACCGGTGAAAGGGTTGCCGGTGAACTGTGTCCACATATATCATCCTCGGACTTGCGTACATCACAATGTCCGTTTAAGGATGCACCGGGAATACTTCATATCTATATAGGATAAAAATGAGGCTTTGTTATATTAAAATACAATTTTGACACGAAATAAAAGTTAAGGAGGGGGGAAATTGTCTAAAACACACATTAATGTAAAGGGTGAAAAATTTGAAATCAACGGAGAACTGACTTATTCGGAAATTGAGGGTAGCTTACCGTCCGCTCAGGGGCTTTTAATGAATGCGAGATTCATTCAGGGCATATTTGACGATAAAGACATGCGGGAAAGGTTTGCAAGGTTCGGCAGAAGTGTTTACGATCCGGAGAAAAATACCGATGACCTTGCTGCCGCTTTGCCAGAATGGTATGCTCATGGATTGAGGTCGTTTACCGTAGGACTTCAAGGTGGCGGACCGGTTTTTACCATTGATGACTGGAGTACCATTAATAATACCCCATTCAGTGATGACGGAAAATCCTTCGATAGCGCTTATGAAGGACGTCTGGAAAGGTTAATAAAGGCTGCGGACGAGATTGGGATGACTGTTATTGTAAGCTTGTTGTACCAGGCACAGGCACACAGGTTAAAAGACGGAGAGGCTGTAAGAAATGCAGTAAAGACAGCCTGTGCCGTTCTTAAGAATTTGGACTGCTCAAATATTATTATTGAAGTCGCAAATGAACACCATGTAGGAAATTTTAAAATACACCCTATTATTCACTCTGCCGAAGGGATGTCCTACTTGATAGAGCTTGCCCGTGAACAGTCGGGCGGAATGCTTGTTGGATGTAGCGGAGGTGGTGGATATTCAAATAGGGAGATAGCAAAGGTAAGCGATATTATTTTAATTCACGGTAATAACTGCACTAGGCAGGAATATTATAATCTAATAAAAAAAGTCCGTAGCTTCGGAATGAACAAGCCGATTGTATGTAATGAAGATTCCCCTTGCATAGGCCAGTTGGAGGTTTCGTTAAGAAACGGGGCTTCATGGGGATATTACAACAACCTGACAAAGCAGGAACCACCAGCAGACTGGGGAATAACAACCGGAGAGGATACATACTTTGCTAGGAGGATGGCGGAAAGAATAGGAATAAGGACGCCTTCCCTGAGATTTGAAGACCAGTACTACTTTCAGGGATTCGAGCGGGATATAACTATTGATAATAAAAGGTGGATAAGACTTGCGAGCTTGTATCCCGAGACAATCAACTATGTTGAGTTTTACAGGAACGGTGAGCTTATCGACATAGCTTATGATGAGCCTTTTATGGTAAATAACGTAACTACCTGGATTCAGCAGCCGTGCATAATAAGTGAGCAAGACAAAGAGTGGAAAGCCCTGGTATACTTAAGGAACGGCCAGGTTGTGGAAAAAAAAGTTGAGTTGCGGTAACTATTGTGCACATTGAAACCGACTTCTTTGGTATTAGCACATACCTGAATTGTGGAGGTGTCATGGAAATGGGAAGTACAAAAGTCGGTATAAAGGGCAGTAAATTTTATATAAACGGTAAATTGACATACAGTGATATTGAAGGAAGTAATCCTGGCGCCCACGGTCTTTTAATGAATGCCCGTTTTATCCAGGGAGTATTTGATGATAAGGGAAACAGAGGGAGATATGCACGCTTTGGTTACGAGGTTTTTGATCCCGATGCAAATACCGACCGTCTGATTGAGGCGCTGCCTGAATGGTACAGGTACGGCCTCAGGGCTTTTACTGTAGGTTTCCAGGGAGGAGGCCCATGCTTTACCATTAATAATCATACAATAAATAATAATCCGTATAGTGAAGACGGTACATCACTGGACGGCGAATATGTGCGCAGGATGGAAAAACTCATTATCGCTGCCGACAATATTGGGATGGTTGTTATAGTCAGCTTTTTCTATGGCGCTCAGACCAGATGGCTGAAGGATGACAACTCTGTCAGGAATGCAGTGAAGACAGCGTCGAACTTCCTAAGGGACAGGGGCTTTACAAATGTAATCATTGAAATTGCCAATGAGCATAACATTAATGAATTTAAAATACATCCGATACTATATAATCCTGAGGGTATTGTTTCGCTTATTGATGTTGCCAGAAGGGAATCGGGAGGGATGCCTGTAGGATGCAGCGGTGGAGGAGGCTATTCAAATAGGGATATAAGCATGGCAAGTGATGTTGTTCTAATCCATGGTAATGGATGCTCAAGGCAGCATTATTATAATCTTATAATGAGGGTAAGAGAATGGGAACCGGATAAGCCCATAGTATGCAACGAAGATTCTCAGGCTGTAGGACAGCTTGAAGTGGCATTTAGGACAAAAACTTCATGGGGCTATTACAACAATATCACTAAGCAGGAGCCTCCTGCAAACTGGGGCATTTCAGCCGGGGAGGATACATATTTTGCATATCGTATGGCTGAAGGTATAGGAATAAAAATGACTAACATACATGAGGGAGACCGGTACTGCCTGCAGGGCTTTGAAAGTAACTTTACTTTTGAGGGGAAAAGATGGATAAGACTTGCCAGCCTATACCCTGAAGAAATTAATTTTGTTGATTTCTTCAGAAACGGAGATTTGATTTATACAGCATACGATGAGCCCTATACAGTCAATTATATCAGCAACTGGCTGCAGGGTCCCTGTCTTATCAAGGAGGAAGATAGGGAATGGAAGGCTTTGATACACTTGAGAAATGGGAGAATTATTGAAAAGACCTTCAGAAAATAAGTGTATGATAGCACAAGTATTAAAATATATAGTAATAAAAGCAGAATTTTCTAAATATATGTAGAATATTTAATGAAAAATACATCCTACGTATTATAATACTACATATTGTCCGAAATTATTTCTTTTTTAAGGAGCTTGGGTAATGGAAAGAGATATAAAGTATTTAACTCAAAAAGCAAATGAACTTCGTCAAAATATAATTGCCATGATCTATAAAGCAGGAGCCGGACATCCGGGAGGATCGCTGTCCATAGCAGATATTATAACGGCAATGTATTATGATGAACTAAAAATTGATCCGCAAAATCCGGGTTGGACTGAAAGAGACAGACTGATACTCTCAAAAGGGCATACATGCCCTGCACTGTATTCTGTCCTGGCAATGAAGGGCTACTATAGTACAGATGTTATCGGAACACTAAGAAAATTCGGTTCTATACTGCAGGGTCATCCGGATATGTGCAAAGTCCCCGGTATTGATATGACATCAGGCTCGCTGGGACAGGGATTATCTGTCGGAATAGGAATGGCAATAGGGGCAAAGGCGGACCAACTGGACAGCAGAGTTTATGTGATAATGGGTGACGGAGAGACAAATGAGGGACAGGTATGGGAGGCAGCAATGTGTGCAGCCAAATACAAGCTTGATAACCTAGTTACTATTGTAGATAAAAATAACCTGCAGAATGATGACTTCACAGACATCATCATGCCTATGAGTTCCATGGAAAAGAAATGGGATGCATTCGGCTGGGAAGTTTTCACAATTGACGGACACAATATGGACGAAATCCTTAAGGCGTTTGAAAGTGCCAGGAAGGTAAAAGGCAAACCGGTTTGTATAATTGCCAATACTGTCAAAGGTAAAGGGGTGTCGTTTATGGAAAATGTCAGCATGTGGCACGGTACCGCTCCTAATAGTGAACAGTACGAAGCAGCAATTAATGAGTTAAAGGCAGGGGATATAATTTGAATGCAAAAGCAACAAGGGATGCTTTCGGGGATGCAATCCTCGAGCTTGGAAGGATAAATGAAAAGGTTTTTGTAATTGACTGTGATATATCAAAGGCAATGAAGACCGGTGATTTTGCGAATGCATTTCCTGAAAGACGTCTCAATGTAGGTATAGCTGAACAGAATGCGGCATCAATCGCAGCCGGACTGGCTGCCATGGGAAAAGTACCTTTTATATGCACATATGCCGTATTTGGCAGTATGAGGATGTGCGAGCAGGTAAGGACCGGCATCTGCTACCCGAAACTGAATGTGAAGATTGCATGCAGTCATGGAGGAATAACTCCGGGAACCGATGGAGTAACCCATCAGGCTACTGAGGATCTGGGTATACTCAGAACCATGCCTAATATGGCAGTGGTTATGGGAGCAGATTATTATGCGACAAAAAAACTGGTTAAAAAAGCTGCCGAGTACGATGGCCCTGTGTACTTAAGATTTACAAAAGATCCTGTACCGGTATATTACAGTGAGGATGAAGAGTTTGAAATAGGAAAGGGAAAGCTTTTAATGGAAGGAAGAGATATTACAATCATAACATTCGGTGAAATGCTCGGGCAGGGAAAACTGGCTGCAGATGAGCTGACACAGAAGGGTGTAAGTGTTGAACTCATTGATATCCATACGCTTAAACCTTTTGACGTTGGCCTTGTGTCTAAAAGTATAACAAAAACCGGCAGGGTGATTACAGCAGAGGACCATAATATTATTAACGGCCTTGGGAGTGCTGTAGCTGAAATTATTGCGGAAATGGGCTATGGAAGATTAAAGCGTGTAGGATTGAAAGACACATTCGCAGAATCCGGAGATTATTATGGGCTATTGGAAAAGTATGAAATGGACAGCAGCTACATAATAAAAATGGCAGGCGAATTGCTTTAAGGTGCTTTAATATATTGATATTAGAAGCCGGACAGGAAAACTGCCGCTTCAATATAGTTCCAGGAAACATTATGGCTTTCCGAAAAGAATATTAACACAGGAGGGATAATGATTTATGAGGTATGGAATGAGAAAGGTTTTGAGTGGTATTATTTGTTTATTCATCTTGATGACACTGATTTCAGGCTGCAGTGGCGGCAGCGCGGCTACGAACAGCGGGCCAAAAAAGGTTGTGAGGTTGGCCTACCAGGGAATACTGGACAAAGACACCATCGACCCTATTTCAGGTACTGTCTCTTATACACATCTGACGCTGCCGACGAAGAGGATAGTGT
>CALMWN010000273.1 GCA_937873555.1 uncultured Clostridia bacterium | reverse complement strand
AATATAACCAGTGGGGGATTATCGGAGACCCGACAGAAGGCTCTCTGGTTGTGACGGGAGCAAAGGCCGGACACATAAAAAAGGAAACAGAAAAGAAATATCCCAGAATAGCGGAGATTCCATTTGATTCCGACAGAAAAATGATGACGACCTTCCATAAAGGATTTGCCAATGGGATAGTATCTTTTACGAAAGGTGCACCGGACATCATAATCAAAAGATGCACCAGAATACTGACAAACGGCAGGGTTGAAGAAATGACAGATGCAATGAAAGCTGAGATACAGGAAGCCAACAGCGGTTTTGCGAAATCAGCCCTCAGGGTTCTTGCCTTCGCATGCCGTGAATACGGAGCCATGCCCGCTGGTGTAACCTCTGAAACCATTGAGAATGATATGATATTTTCAGGCTTGATGGGTATGATAGATCCGGCAAGGGTCGAAGCAAAGGATTCCATAAATGTATGCCGCCAGGCGGGAATAAAACCTGTAATGATTACAGGAGATTATAAGGATACTGCTGTTGCGATAGCCCGGGATTTGAAACTGATGGGGGATAACGACGGTGTTTTGACAGGCCAGGAACTGGACGGAATGTCCGATGAAGAAATTATAAAGAATGTTGAGACGACCAGTGTTTATGCAAGGGTCTCACCCGAGCACAAGGTCCGGATAGTAGATGCTTTAAAAAAGAATGGGCATATAGCATCCATGACAGGCGACGGAGTAAATGATGCCATGGCGCTGAAAAGGGCGGATATAGGTGTGGCCATGGGCATTACGGGTACTGATGTGGCAAAGGGTACTGCAGACATTGTACTTACAGATGACAATTTTGCCAGTATCGTTTCTGCAGTGGAGGAAGGAAGGATCATATACAGCAATATAAGGAAATTTGTATTTTTCCTGCTTTCGTGTAATGTCGGGGAGATACTGGTAGTATTTTTAAGCATGCTTATGAATCTTCCGGTACCACTCATACCCATTCAACTATTGTGGCTGAACCTGGTAACCGACAGCTTCCCTGCCCTTGCTCTTGGCACTGAAAAGGGGGACCCCGACATAATGAAGATGAAGCCAAGAAGAAGCGGTGAACCTATTCTTGACCGGTCGATGATTATAGGTATAGCAGTTCAGAGCACCGCACTTGTTATTGCGGTACTGGGAGCCTATTTACTGGCTCTTGGAAGGTATCCGGACTATATGAGCAATCCGGAACATTTGATGTATGCTAGGACATATGCCTTTGTAACCTTGATCAGTGCAGAACTTGTCAGGGCTTATTCCAGCCGTTCGGAGCATTATACACTTTTAAAAATAGGACCGTTCACGAACAGAATACTTGTATGGGCTTCAGCAATATCTTTTGCGCTATTGATACTTGTTATTTATGTCCCATTTATGCGGCCGATTTTTGAAACTGTATATTTAAACACCCTGGACTGGAGTGTTATTCTTATGTTCTGCTTTATTCCCTTCCTCTCGGGTGAACTTTACAAAGTTTTCAGGAATAAAATTGCATGATGGAAATGTATTTCTGTTATCCTATCATATATAGGGGAAATATGATATAATTACACAAACAATGAGTATGAAGCTGTTATCAGGTTCTGGATCCATAATAGGCCTACATGGGAGGTAAAATGTTCAATTTCAACAATGAGGTTTACAGGGATGACAAAGTGGTTATAAGCTGCCGGAAGTGTTCTCAAAAATTGCGGGTGCCGAAGAGTATGGGTAAATTGTCCGTCAGCTGTCCCATTTGTAAATCCGAGTTCATTTTTGATCCGAATGATGTGGTTTTTAAAATCACATCCTATGTTAAGAATGTATTTGACAGCCTGAAGAAGAGTACCGCACACTTGAAATGGTATAAGGACGCCCTGAATCAGGTGTTGAAACAGCTCAACGGCAGATACAGGCGGTAAGCTGCCTGTATATGTGAAACATTATGACGACAGGAGGCTGGTGTGCACAGATGATGCAAACAGCGCTGCCATCCGGTATTTTTTGTAAAAAGCACACATGCTGCATGTGAAGAATATGTCAAATCAATACTTTTTGTGTTATAATCGTACTATTGAAGTTGAAAGTATGGAGGATAAGAGATGGATAGCAATGAAAACATGGCATCTGCGGAGACGGTAGAAACTTGTGATAGCAAGATCAGGGGGCACCTGAAGGTATTCATCGGGTATGCACCCGGGGTTGGTAAGACCTTTTCCATGCTCAATGAAGGAAACAGAAGGCTCAAATACGGTGAAGATGTGGTAATAGGCTATGTCCAGACGTATGGCCGCATTGAGACTGAAAAGCAGATTTGTGACCTTGAAATCATACCAAGGAAAAAAATCATATATAACAAAACTGAATCGGAAGAAATGGACACCGATGCGATAATAGCCCGCAATCCGCAGACTGTACTGATTGATGAACTGGCTCATATAAATGCCTCCGGCTTTAAACACAAGAGAAGGTATGAAGATGTGGAAGAGATCCTGTCCCACGGGATCAATGTCATAACTACAATGAATATCCAGCATATGGAGAGTCTCAATGATGTAGTGCATCAGATAACCGGAATAAAGGTAAAGGAGACCATACCTGACTATATTCTTCAGAGGGCTGATGAAGTGGTTGTTGTAGATTTGACTCCCGATGCACTTCAAAACAGGCTGAAACGTGGCAATGTCTATGATGAGGAAAAGGCGGCCCAGGCCCTTAAGACCTTTTTCCGGAAGGGAAACCTCAATGCATTAAGAGAGCTGGCATTAAGGCAAACCGCAGAAGAAGTCGACGAAGACCTTTCCGAATATATGAAGAAAGAGTGTATACTGGATAACTGGCATACGGTTGAGAGGGTTATGGTCTGCATAAGTCCGAGTCCGTCTGCAAAGAAGCTGATACGCAGAGGTGCAAGGGTTGCATACCGCTACAAGTGTGAATGGTATGTCGTAACAGTCAACTGTACCAACCGGTTTGCGAAAAAGGTGACTCTGAAGGACAGACAAATGCTCCATACGCATTTCCAGCTTGCAAAACAATTGGGCGGGGAGATAATCACACTTACCGGGAAAAGTGTATCTGAAGAGCTTGCCAGGTGGGCTAATGAGAGGCATGTCACACAGATTATCATGGGACATCCTACAAGGACAAAGCTTGAAACGATGTTCAGGGGCTCAACAGTAAATAAACTTATAAAGAAGGTTAAAAACGTAGAGATACATTTGATACCAAATGATATGTAATAAACAAAAAGGGCGGATGAAATGAAATTTCATCCGCCCTTTTTGTTGTTCGCCCCAACGGGCTTTTCCAGATATATATACGGAAGCCGCTATTTTCTGTTCCACTCTGCGAGGTACTTTTTGGGCTTTCTGTCAATGGGGAAGCCATCACCCATGAAAACTCATAACTGCTTGTCCTTTCGGGACTTCAGGATAAAATCGTCATTCTTTAACTGAAGTGGCATTATGCAGACAACGATGTGCTTATGCTTCACCAGTTCCCGTTCAATAAATATTCTTGAATGGTTATGCAGCAGTGAGTGCCACCATTTTTTGATTGTAAATTGAGGTAATATAACTGTAATCATATCTCCCTTTTTATAATCATATTCTGCCGACTCAATGAATTTTAACAGCGGGTCTACCACTTTTCTGAAGGGAGAGTATTTTACTATAAGAGGTATGTCTGTGTTCAATGCCGAATATCTTTCTTTTAGCTTCTGTGCGCTTTCAGAATCAATCGAAACATTGAAGGCCGTCACATTGTCGGATATTGTCCTTGCATATCTGAGCGCCCTTATGCTGGCTTTATTCACACTTTCAACCGGAACAATCACGTGATTGCGGTAATGATCATTCGATATATCCAGAGTTTCCAGTTCTTCAATGGAAAGCTTTAATTGCTTGGCTACGGCAACATAATGGTTTTTTACCTTGAGCATGGCATATATCATTACGGGAATTACCAGCACTACCACCCATGCGCCCTCGGTAAATTTGGTTGCAGCAATTATTATTACTGCTAATGCAGTCACTAATGCACCAAGCCCGTTTAGCAATGCCTTGTACACCCAGTGCTTTCCTCTTTCTCTCAGCCATTTAATGAACATGCCGGATTGTGATAATGTGAAGGATATGAACACTCCAACCGCATACAAACCTATCAAGGCGGTTACGTCAGCTCTGAAAATGACAATCAGTATTCCCGCAATGCCTGATAAAAGAATAATTCCATTGGAAAAGCTTAACCTGTCCCCTCTCATACTCAACTGCCTGGGAACATAACCTTCTTTTGCCATGACCGCTACCAGCAGGGGAAAGCCTGAATAAGCCGTATTCGCAGCCATGACCAGTATAATAAAGGTTGTGGCTACTACATAATAAAACATGAAGCTTCTTCCAAATACAGCTTCTGCAATCTGGACAATTACTGCCTTATCCCCAGGTACAGCATAATATATGTTTGCCAGTACGGAGGTACCTCCGAACAACATAAACACAGTCAGAGACAATAAAAGCAGCACAGTTTTTGCATGTTTTACAGGGGGATCCTTAAAGTTGGGAACTGCGTTACTAACCGCTTCGACTCCGGTTAAAGCAGTACATCCGCTTGAAAAAGCCCTCAATATCAGCAGCAGAGTAATAGGTTCAAATGTCTGCAGAGAAGGCTTTGACGGAGCCACTCCGCCTCTTATCCTGATCAGGCCCGCAACAAGCATTGACAAAATAGCGAAGATAAAGGCATATGTAGGTATGCCGAACATTCTGGAGGATTCTCTTATACCCCTTAAGTTGCCTATCATCAAAAACAGTACCATCGCTATGCAAATCGGCACTGTATAGGGACGAAGAGGTAAAAATGCGGAGGTTATCTGTTCCACACCAGATGAAATACTTACGGCAACCGTCATTATATAGTCAACCGATAATGCTGCGCCTGCAGTAACTCCTGCCAGAACTCCAAGGTTATCTTTGGCTACAATATATGCTCCTCCGCCGTTGGGATAATTTTCGATTGTCTGCCGGTAGGAGAAAGTCAGCAATACCAGCAGGCCTATTATTGCTGCAGACACATATATCAACTGGGTGTACGCCAATAATCCTATCGCGGGTATAAGGACAATCAGTATTTCCTGTCCGGCATATGCAACTGAAGAAATTGCATCGCTTGATAAAATAGGCAGACCCCATAAGACACCGAACTTTTCCTCGTTCAGAGCTTCATTTCCCAATGGTCTTCCTATCAAAAGTCTCCTAAGTTTACGCATACAATAAATTACCTTCCATTCCAAGTGAGGTTATTATTACTATTTTACTTGATTTATCCATTTGATATCATTATACGCCCATCAGGTTTATTTTCTAAAGTTTAGTATGCCCTCTTTTATAAATTTACCATGCATGTTACAATCGGTTATACCTGATTATATCCACAGGTTGCAGCCTTTTCATTCTTTTTCCCGTTTTTATACCGGTAACATGCATTGACTACTATGATTTGGCAATCTATACTTTAATAAACGGATATTTTTTTACTCAGGAGAAGTTTTATGCTGAAAACCCTGAAGGGGAAAATTTCACTTATATATACAGGGCTTGTATTGCTTATCGCTGTCATAGGCCTGACCGGCTTTGTCAACCTTTACCGTCTCGAAATGTCGGTTAACAGCCTGATGATCGATAATTACAGGAGCATAAGTGCTGCTGCCAACATGCTTGAGGCAGTGGACGGACAGGAAAACGCCATACTGCTTTACATCAATATGGACAGGCAGCGAGGATCGGATCTGTTCAGCTACAATAGTGAAAATTTTAAGAGATGGTTTGATGTTGAGGTGAATAATATAACCCAGCCCGGAGAAAAAGAGCTGGTGGAGTATTTGAACCTGAGCCGGGACAACCTCACCAAAGCCTTTTCCAGACTGCAGGAGGTGCAGAACAACGCAGGAGGACAGGCAGCAATCGAATTCTATAATGAATCGATTATTCCGGTTATCAGCGATATCAGGCAGACTCTGCGTGAATTTGGCACTATGAATGAAAAAGCCATGTTCATGAGCAAGGATGATGCATCGGTACGTACAAAAAGCTCCATGTACATGGTATTGTTTCTTTCATTTGCTGCGGTAGCAGGGGGATATGCCGTTTCCAGGTATTTTGTGAACCGCTTCCTTTCTCCTCTTCATCAACTTTCAGAAGGCATAAAACGTGTGCGGGAAGGTGAATTGAACCAGAGAATGGATATCAGGTCGGATGATGAAGCGGGCAGGCTGGCAAGTGAATTCAACAACATGCTTCAGAGCCTTCAAAGGTATGAACAGAGTACGATGGGAACGCTCATGGTTGAAAAAAACAAGTCTGTGGCCATTGTAAAGAGCATTTCAGACCCTCTTATGG
>CALMWN010000272.1 GCA_937873555.1 uncultured Clostridia bacterium | reverse complement strand
TCTGTGAGAATGACAATTGTCCCTATATTGAATTTATCGATATTGTCGGGAAGTAGATCAGGTTCTGTAAGCAGTATGTCAATTTTTTCACTGTTGTTCTGCAAATAATCAATGATGGTAGCAGGTTTGGTAAAGACATTAATATTGAATCTGTATGAATAGTAGCTTCTGATATATTTGCTGAAGCTGTCCGCATACCATTCATCCTTATCTGCCAGTATCAGATTAATTCTCGACATATTCTACCTCCAATTACAATTTATGGTAATATTATATATATATTCTATATTTATGTCAAATATTTATCTTTATTGTAATTATTCTATTTTTTAGGCAATGCCCGGAAAATATTAATGATTAAAAATTTATTAAAATTAATGTTATAATAAGACTATGTGAAATTTGGCACGTAATATTAATATATTAAATACTCAATCAAAGTGAATTTATGTTGTATATCCTTATTACCGGGAGGTAAGCAATGTGAAACATAAAATATTTGTCATAACACTGGCTGTTATATTTTTAATATCCCAGGTGAGCCCCGCTTTCGCAAAAGGCTCATCAGGCGGAGGTCGTTCCGGAGGCGGTTCTTTTTCCCGCAGTTCGGGGTATTCGGGTTCCTCTTCCTCTAAAAGCTCTGCAGGCTCATACAGCGGCAGCTCGTCCTCGAAAAGCTTCGGTGGGTCTTCCGGCAGCAGCGGTTACACGGGTTCCTCATCATCAAATTCAGGCTCGTCTTCAAGCGGGTCTTCAAGGAGTGTCCCGGGGTCTTATTCCTCCAGCGGTTCCTCATCAGGTTCAGGCTCTTCCTACAGCGGCAGCTCCTCATCAAAGGCAGGCAGTTCCTCTGCCTCATCAGTAGTGAACTCCAAAACCGATACCGCTAGAAACTCCTACATGCAGGATTATTATAAAAAGCAGACTTCTACCAGCAATTACAATACTTACAAACAGAACCTCAATGATGAACAAAAAAGGGTTTACGATTCATCAATGAATAAGAACTATACCGTCAATAACCGTATAAATATGGAGGATGCTCTGAGAACAAGGCCTGAAAGGATATCTGGTTATTCAACAAGGCCGGTGATTGTCAATATCAACAACAATTACTGGGGAGGCTTTGGCAGCGGCCCCTTCTCGTATGGTTCCGCCTTTGTCGGCCCCTGGGATCTGTGGTTTCTGATGCGTGCCTCCGACCTTTTCTGGTATCATCACTGGCTGGATATCTATCCGTACAGGAGTTACTTCGATGCCGTGCAGTTTGCCCAGATGGAGGAGAGGGTAAGGCGGTTGGAGCAGCAGAATAACGGTGTACGTGATCCGAATTACCTTGAAAAGGGAGTGGATTACGACCTGCAGTTCTCAAATGACTACCAGCAGAATCACATGAACAACCTGTACTATACGAACAAGTACTCAAACCCGGTATCCAATCCGTTTGTGACATTTGTAATCATAATTCTTATTGTAATACTGCTGATATTCCTGATAAGGAAGGTATCCCGGCCAAAGCCGAAAAGGGCCTTTGACAGCAGGATATATTAAGGGAGGTTGAACATGTTTACTCACAGCGATCCTGTCATCACGGAAATTCTTAATCCGTTGAATATCAAAAAAAGCTCAGTTATGGAATTCAGTATCGGAGAATTGGCCGGTACAGGGCTTTACAGGTTCACAAAAATTATTGAATTCACTATCGGGGATAAGGCATATGCAAGGTATCTCCTCTATTCAAAAGCAGATGATACCGAGTATGTTTTTGAAGTGTTTCCCTTAAACAGCGGCCAGGTTGAGGCATATCTCTACAGTCTGACCGACACCGTCCCCTTTTCCGAGGAATTCCTCCAGGTAGCCGGACAACGATACCTCAACACTCCTCAGGGTTTTGAATACAAGCGTTGTATAATGCCCGGCGAGGAGGACAGGATTGACGGTGTGGCCGGGAGCGTAAAAATATATGATATTGAAGCCGGCCGGATAGAAAAGGAATATGAAGTACAGCTCTGGGAATATGTGAGGGAGTTTGAAGGCAAAACCGAATACCTGAATGTGGAGATGTCGGAAGACACAGGCATGTTCAGGATATTTACCGGAGAATTGGTTGAAAGCATTTTCTATAAGGTTTATTAGAGCTTTTTAACATAATATAGGCAAAGGAGGATTTGAATGAATATATCAATTTATTTAAAGTTCTTTGGAAACAATCTACTGTTCAGCTTTTCCATCATACTGATAAGTTTTGTACTCGGGTGGCTCCTGTACGACAAGGTTGTCACCAGAGGAATAAGTCTTAGGGATGCACTTTTTGAAAAGGACAATCCAGCTGCCTGGATCGAATTCATCGGCGCTTTCATCTTCCCGGCACTGTATCTTGGTGCAAAAGCGATAGAAGGTTCCGCCAATGAAGACATCCTTCTGGATCTAGGCATATGTATGGCATATGCAGTGGTGTTCGTGATACTGCTGTCGGTTTTGAGGATTGTATCGGGAGCTGTGGTAAAATCCATAAGTTTGGAAGACCAGGATGGCAAAATAAATCTGAATAATGAGATATTCAACCAGCGTAATATTTCTGCCTCGCTTTTTTCCACAGCCCTTTCAACCATATTTGTAAGTATGATCAGGTTTCTGGATATCCTTCCCCAATACCTGACCGTATCCCTGCTAAAGGTTTCAGTCGTACTGATATTTTCACTGGTGGCTGTAGCGGTATACTGCATGGTGTTAAGATACAGGACGGCCCTGCTGAAAGAAATATTCGTGGATAATAATACTGCTACCGGCGTCAGCTTCCTTGGCTTCGTATTCGGTGTTGAAACAATATTAAGCGGTGCCGTGACACTTCAGGCCGAGTTCAGCCTGATCGATCTTGCTGCCTCCTCACTTGTGAGCCTTGCAGCCTTCGGACTCCTGTCCCTGATATTTAAAATACTGTTCTCGGCAATCGTCAAGGTAGATATCTGGCTGGACGTTTACGAGCATAACAGTATAGGCGCTGCCATCGGTCAAAGCGCACTTTACATAGGTATAGCAAACGTGATAATACATTTCCTGAAATAGTGCGGTATTGTCAAAAAACCTCGGCAGCCATCCGGCTGCTGAGGTTTTTGTATTCTTGTCAGACAGTTACGTTCTTTCCTAAAATAATGGGCCAGTTTGGTTCTCCCTTAAGAAATTTGCTCCTGGTTACCGTCACTCCCTTGTCAAGTATGGCATGCTGAAGGGTTACCCCTTCTTCGATGAGAGAGCCTTGCATTATTATGCTGTCCCTGATTACAGCACCTTTTTTGACGACTACACCTCTGAAAAGCACGCTGTTTTCAATCAAGCCCTCAATTATACATCCGTCAGCAATTATGGAATTTCTTACTTCCGCTTCTTCATTATACTTTGCAGGAGGTTCATCCTTCACTTTGGTATAAATCTTTCCGTTTTGTATAAAAAGCTCATTCCTTACCTCCGGGGATAAGAGCTCCATGTTGCATTTATAGTACAGCTGTATGGTGCTTAAGTTTCTCCAGTGCCCTTTGAATTCAAATCCGTAAACTTTAAGTTCTCCAAGCTTCTTTATCAGCACATCCTTGACAAAGTCATAGTCACCATGTGCAACACACTCTTCCAGCAGGGAAATCAACAGTTCCCTCTTCAAGAAATATACTCCGGTTGAGGCTATTGTTGTAAACGGATGGAGTGGTTTTTCCTGGAGGTCGGTCACTCTGTTGTCCTGGTCCATTTTCATAAGGCCCAGCAGGGATAAATCCTCCGAAGTGAAATCATGCATGTCCCTGTATACTATAGTTATATCGGCATCTTTTGCACTGTGGTAGTCAATAAGGCTGTTGAAATCCATATTGAAAACGCAGTTTCCCTGTGCAATCAATACATAATCCTCATCACTCCTTTTAAGAAAGGTCAGATTATTGTGCATTGCATCTGCCGTGCCCTTGTACCAACCTGTGTCTTCGCTTGACAGGTAGGGCGGGAATATGAAAAGGCCATTTTTCCTTCTGTCCAGATCCCATTCCTTTCCTGCTCCCAGGTGGTCCATGAGAGAACGGAAGCTGTACTGTGTAAGCACCCCTACATTAGTAATTCCCGAGTTGACCATATTTGAAAGAATAAAGTCTATTGCCCTGTACTTTCCCCCTACAGGAATAGCAGATATGGAACGCGTGGTGGAAAGTTCCTTCAGCCTGTTATTGCTTCCACCTGTAAGGATTATGCCCATTGTATTTTTCATTCGCAGACACCACCTTTAAAAACACTTTTCCCTGATGCAACCTGTAAGGAACAAAAATCCTCCCTTGAAGCATTAAGATCTATCATTACATTCCGTCCTATCTCCGCGTTGTCGGGAATCTCTGCCTGGTCTCCCATAACCGTAATCCCGGAATTATATATGCCGGGTTTGAATTCATTTGGAAGCATCTCACCGATACCCGCCTTTACATTATCACCTATCTTTACCCTTTCCCCCGTTATGCACCTGTTAATATGTGAATTGGATCCGACAATGCTGTAAGACATTATTATGGAGTCTTCAACCTCAGCACCCTCCTGAATCAAAACCCCCGGAAATATCACCGAATTCCTTACCTTTCCATAAATCATGCAGCCTTCTGCAATGATCGACTTTTTGACACTTCCACCGGGCCCTATGTAATGTGCAGGTTGTACCGGATTGGGTGTGTATGTCCTTGACGTTGGGTCAAAGAGGTTGAACTCGGGAACTCTCCTGATGAGATCCATATTTGATTCCCAAAAAGCCTGAATCGTTCCCACATCCTTCCAATAGCCATCAAACCTGTACGCCCACATGCTTCTTCCATCCTGAAGCATGGCTGGAATGATATTCTTGCCGAAATCATGCTCGGAGCTTGTATCCGCATCATCTCTTATTAGGTAGTCACGCAATACCTCCCATGAAAATATATATACGCCCATTGATGCAAGAGTACTCTTAGGCTTCTTCGGTTTCTCTTCAAACTCGTATATCCTTCCGGTTTCGTGGGTGTTCATTATACCATACCTGCTTGCTTCCTCCATTGATACATTGATCACCGAGATGGTGGCTTCGGAATTGTTTTTTTTGTGAAAATCCAGCATTAATGAATAATCCATTTTATAGATGTGATCGCCTGATAATATGATTACATATTCAGGTGCAAGTTTGTCTACATATTGTATATTCTGAAAGACCGCATTGGCAGTGCCCTTATACCATTCCCCCGCTTCTTCTTTCAAATACGGTGATAATATGGTCACCCCGCCGTTTACCCTGTCAAGGTCCCATGGCTTTCCGATTCCTATATGGCTGTTGAGCTTTAAGGGCTGGTATTGTGTCAGGACTCCTACAGTATCTATTCCTGAATTTACACAGTTGCTTAGTGAAAAATCTATAATTCTGTATTTCCCCCCATACAGCACTGCGGGCTTTGCTATCGTCTTGGTCAGTACACCGAGCCTGCTGCCCTGTCCGCCTGCAAGCAGAAGGGCGATAATCTCCTTGTTCCCCATAGAATCAGCTCCTCTGAAATTATTCGATCAATACCTCCATAAATTGAAGCAAGTGCTGCTCCACACCTTGTAGTTACCCGTTTCCAGGATATGATAATCAAAACTTTGACTTCATTTTTGCCGGGAATCCTGTTTCACTATCATTTTCTTGGCATGATAGGAGCTTCTTACCAGGGGTGCAGAGGCAACGCCGGAAAAACCTATGGAATATGCATATTTTTCATATTCCTTGAATTGATCCGGAGTAATGAATTCTACTATGGAAATATGATCCGGCGATGGCGACAGATACTGCCCGATAGTCACCAGGTCACACTCCGCTTCCCTCAAATCCCTTAAAACATTTTTCACTTCTTCGCTGCTTTCACCAAGGCCCACCATCAGCCCTGATTTCGTTTTCCCCTCCGGAAGGAGAGTTTTCATTTTCTTAAGGACTCCAAGTGACCTCATATAATCCGCCTGTGGCCTGACAGCAGGATAAAGTCTCGGAACGGTTTCAATATTATGGTTAAAAACATCCGGAACTGCGTCTGCTACTATTTTTAGAGACTGTTCGCTTCCCTTGAAATCCGGTGTGAGAACTTCAATTTTTGTTTGCGGCGACTTTAGGCGCACCAGTCTGATTACATCTGCAAAGACCTCCGCTCCTCCGTCAGGAAGGTCATCCCTGGTGACAGAAGTTATTACTGCATAATCCAGTTTCATACGTGCAACGGCATCGGCCACCCGTTCAGCTTCATCCTCATCCAGCGGCTGCCCATGCCCTTTTTGTACCGCACAGAATCTGCAAGCCCTCGTGCATACATTACCCAGTATCAAAAAAGTTGCCGTCCCTTCGGCAAAACATTCCCCCCGGTTTGGACAATCAGCACTCTGACATACGGTATGCAGCCTGTGTTCATTGATTATGGAAACAGTCTCATCGAATTGCCTGTTGACGGAATATTTCGCTTTCAGCCACTCCGGGAACCGTCCTTTTCCCATTTATTTCTCCCCTTTTTTTTTAATAAAAAGTCATTTGAGTCTTATAGCTAAAATATTTTGATACTCTGCTCATTCAGCTTCAACCATTTTCTCTGCTCCCTGTAACCCGGAATTATCTCCTCAACCAGTGTCCAGAAGCTTTTTGAATGGTTGAGGTGAACGAGGTGTGAAAGCTCATGTACTATTATGTAATCGATGACGGGAGGCGGCATCATAACCATTTTCCAGTTGAGGCTGATGCTTCCCCTGCTGCTGCAGCTTCCCCACCGCGTTTTCTGTCCGCGCAGAGTAACTTTGGAGGGATATTTCTTCATCGTACCGGAATAAAATTTCAGCCGCTCCATTAAAAATTCGGAAGCGGCTTCCATATACC
>CALMWN010000271.1 GCA_937873555.1 uncultured Clostridia bacterium | reverse complement strand
AATTGATTGCTCACTTTAAATCGGAACAGGGTGCTCAATATCACCGGATTTTACAATCATCCGCTCTCTTTAATCGACTTACAACTAGTAAAAACTGAATTGGATAAACGAAAAGACGAAGACCGCAATATTGTTATGGTTTCGCTTGGTATGGAAGTAAAAGTAAAAACTGAAATAGATAATTACAATAAATTAAGACCTGTAAATAAAATCAGAATTATTGAATTACGTACTGATAAAAAATACGGTTCTTTCTTTGTTCATAAACCTGCACAAGCCGAAGTTGAAATAGTAAAAGCAAATTTCAAAGCAAAAGTAATTATTAAGGAGTTTATTTCACCAACTATTATTCATCGATTAAACATTGACAGCAAGCTATTTCAAGCACATATTAAAGATTTTCGCAGTCAGATTGATGTTGTTATAATTGACACCGACTACAACGGAGAAGTTTTTAATATTTGTATCAGCGATGTTCCAGAGAAAAGAAACGACTTTGTACAAGGCGAATATGAATTTGAATTGAAAAACAAGGACTCGAAAATAGCAGTAAAAGTTATTGATATGCTGGGCGAAGAGGTTTTAATTGTTAAATAGGATAAGTCCATAGTTCTTACCAAAGAGGTATTCTAAATAGTAAACTAAGCAGTCAAATAATTTATATTGCCACCAAATAAGCCACCAATAAAAACAAAACCCACTGATATTCAGCGGGTTTATTGTTTGTTATGAGGTCGGTGGCGGATTCGAACCGCCGTAAACGGTTTTGCAGACCGCTACCTAGCCACTCGGTTAACCGACCAGTTATATTTGGAGTGCAAAGATAGAAAAAAATTTAAAAATTAAATTCATTAACCACAGAGAGCACAAAGAAAATACATAGAGGTCACAAAGAAATAATAATCAAGTCTTTACCTTTGTGCACTTTGTGAGAACTTTGTGTCCCCTTGTGGTTAATAAAGGATTTAAAAATATTATTCCTTAAATACCTCTGTATCAATTGTCACCTTTGCAAGCTCATCATACCTCTTTGCTTCTTCGGGAAGCCCCATTATCCTCAGGAGTACAGCCAGATCGAGACAATCCTGCTTAAAGAGAAAAGGATCCTGTTTCAGGAATTTATAGTAAAGAGCTTTGGCTTCATCATAGTAACCTCCCTTTGCAGCCTTGAAAATGTGTGCTATCTCCACAAAGTCATACCTCATAACAAATTTCCTGTCGGGTTTGCTGTTTATAAATTCAGGATAGTTTACAACTGTAAAGGGAACTCTTGCCTTTTCCACAAGAACAGGCACCGAGGATTCTCCTTCTTCGTCAATATGTGTCAGAAAAAGATCTGTATACGGACCATATATTTTTGAAACAAATACCAGCCATTTGCTGTTTGGCGACCATGCATGCCATGAGTTCATCGATTTGAAGTTTGCCTTAAGCATCCTCGATTTGCCACCCTCAAGCGGGATTATATGCAGGCGGCTGTCGGGCTGCAGAAGCATAAAACTCTCTGCCTGACAGTATACGAGCCACTTTCCATCAAGTGAAACTGCCGGGAAGAAGTTGCTCATGCCATTTTCCGATGCTCCTTTTAACGGCTTCGCCTCACCTCCTTTTCCATCATTGAAAGGTATTATGCAAAGGTCATATTTTACCTTCATATCCCTCCGTACATACTTGTTTATCAGTGCAGTATCCTTTACATCAATCTCATGCAACTTACCTTCCCTTGGCAAAGCCTCTGCCCTGCAGAATATGATATTTTTGCCATCCGGTGTCCAGATGGCATTAGACTGTACATACTCCTCACTGTTGGCTCCGGGAAGTTCCTTTAATTCTTTTGTCTGCAGGTCATAAATTGCCAGATGGCCGTTTACAGGAAAGAAAAGCTGCGAGTACTTAAGCTCCTCCATTGTTCCTCCTATCGGGAAGTTCTTTATTACGACACGGTCCTTTATTGTTGTTACTAAATATCTGCCATCGGGCGAAAGCTTTGAGAAGAGTCCGAATGTTCTCCTCTTTTCAAGTTTTGACCATGAGTTATATTTACTTATATCGAACAGGACTGTATCCTCAATTTTTGTAATAAAATAACCGCCTTTATCCCTTAATCCGGCGTCCAGATCCAGACCAAGTGTATTGCCATCAGCTGTCAGGGAATGACAGTTACCGCATACGGGAAAGCCCTTCATTGCTACATGCGGAGCCTGTTTACTGCCAAAATCAATAAGTACAAAATTCATGGAATCGAGATTCCTTTCTGCAAAGAGAAATGGTATTGGCATCTGTCTGAAAAGAACCGGCGCCCCTACAGAGTCACTGCTGACACTGAACGATACTTTGGAAGGCTTTTCATCACTGCCTGACCTTTTCACTGTGAAAAAAATTTTATCTCCTTCCGACATGGCTTTTATACTGTCCCAGGCTGATTCTGAAGGTGTCCATTCAGGTTTATTTATAGTAGCGGTATATGACAGTTTTTTGTTTTCAGTATAAAGATTTACATCGTAGCTGATATTTTTATCAGGCTTCTGGCTCCACCAGTCGAATTTCGGAGAAGGAAACTCAGGGGGGAAAAGTGCACCGGGATAAGGATAGCCGATATTTAAAACTTTGTCAGGCTCAAGCTTCTTCCCACATGAAAGGACTGTTAAAAGAATAACAGTAAATATTAGTATCGTATTGATATTGTTTGACTTATTCATGAATTTAATTATATAGAATATTCCTTAAATCGGTTTAAAGGTATATATTTTTTGATTGGGACAATATTGGCAGAATTATAATTTGAGAGTTCCGGGAATCAGGCATATGAATTCGAATAATAATGTCGGGGAGATCCCTCACTTCGTTCGGGATGACAGTATTATATTAGTTATCTGTGGGGAGGGAAGAAGAAAGCGGGCATTGCCCGCTTTCTTCTTCCCTCCCCACTTGTTTATAAAGACAACTTGTCATTCCGAATGATCCCGCGAAGCGGGAGAAATGAGGAATCTCCCGCTTGCAGAACGACATTTAACAGCTAAAGAGTTTTTAAAATAAAATATCCGCAGACTATTTTATAATTTCATAAATTCTGGTGAGTAAAATTGAATAGAGACACTGATTTTCATGAAGAAAGAGGACATGAAACAAAAATAGTACTGGTTCATCAGGCTTCATTAAGATATCAGCTTAGACCTGATTGACAATATTAAAAAAATTAAGTAATTTGGATATTATATTTGATTCGTCAATAATCTACATTTCAATGAGAATCCATATTTAT
>CALMWN010000270.1 GCA_937873555.1 uncultured Clostridia bacterium | reverse complement strand
TTCTTCTTTTGTAATGCAGCTGTCATAAGAAATTATGGTCATGCCCTCTCCAACCAGAGCAGGCTGGTTCGGCATGGTACGCACCACTTTTTTATCACTGCCTATTATATTCTTATAGGTCTTTATCGGGATTCCCGCCGCAATGGAAACAAGTATCTTGCTGTTGTCAAATTTGTCCCTGCAGTCTTCGAGAACCTCTTTTACATAGTTTGGCTTGACAGCCAGTATTATTATATCGGATTTTTCCGTAACTTCCCTGCCGTCTGCGGCAATATTGACACCTGTATCGTCTTTCAGGAGTTTCATTTTTTCCCTGTCTACATCAAACACATGTATCCTGTCTGCCGGGACAAGTCCAGCCTTTATAATGCCTTTTACAATAGGCGCCCCCATAAAACCCGTTCCTATAAAGCCTATATTTACATTCATATGATATCCTCCCCGTTTAACATCTCATGTCCAAATATTTCTTACTTAATATTACCATAATTCTTTATAAAATCCATATATAAAACGATGAAATAATGCAATGAATACCAGAGTCAGGTCCTGTATGCTCGAATTATTCAGAAACAATTGGAATAAAAGCTGATTTATCCCGTTGACATGATTCTATACCTGTTGTATACTGTATGAGTCACAATTTCATAGGGGAGTAGCGCAATTGGTAGAGTAGCGGTCTCCAAAACCGTCGGCTGCAGGTTCGAGTCCTGTCTCCCCTGCCAGATAGTAATAAAGATAAAGGTTTCATTGATTTGATAAAAAATCTATGAAGCCTTTTTTCATTACCACTTGAATTTCTTTGAGTCTTATCACAAAGTCAACCTTTTTGCATATTATGAGATAGGCATTTTAATCTATTACTGTATGAATATTGCAGGCGAACTTTGTCAAAAATCATTTTATATGCTAAATATGCTTTAATATAATTTCTTCTCGTTTATATCTTTACGTAAACACCATCATATGTTTATGCCATTACCTGAACACTACCGTATGTTTAGGCCGATATCTAAACGCCCAGTAATGTTTAGATTATAACTTAAACTCTAGAAAGGAGGAAAAATGGTGCAATATTTGACGATGATTTGTGATATAAAAAATTCAAGGTCACTAGAAGATCGTGAAGTTGCTCAATATAAATTAATAGAAACATTAAAAAGTGCAAATAAAATTTTTGCATCTTTTATAGCGTCTCCATTTATAATAATAATACTGGGTGATGAATGGCAAGGCCTTCTTAATTACCCATGTGACTATATGTCTATTCTTGAGTTTTTCCACAAAAATCTGGAAGACATTGATTTCTATTGTGGAATAGGTATTGGGGAAATAACAATTCATAATTTCGAATTGACAGTTAACCAACTTGACGGCCCATCATTCTATAAAGCCAGGAAAGCAATTGAGATAGTAAAGCAAAATAACTATTCTATCGTAACTATTCAATAAGAGAGTATTGTTAAAGCTTTTATTATATACCCAATAATAATAGCGGGAATGAAACTTGAAAAACTACCAATGATAAAGATTTCGACAAATTTATCATCATCAAACTTTTTCATCCTAGCTACACATTTTTCTTATATCTTCAAAAATAGGTGTTTTTAATTCTCCAATACCAATGCCTGCGTATATCTCTATCCTGTCTTTCCATAATAGTTGTTGAAATTCATGGATTAAATTATAGGATTCTGAAAGTTTATCCGTTATAAGCTGCCATTCATCACCAAGAGTAATAGTTATAGGTACGGACAGAATATTCCGATATTTTTGATTGATTTGGTTTAAATAATTGTTCAAATTATACTGAAGCAAATTGCGGTCTTTAATATTTCTAGAGCCCACTATATCCATATTAACCACACTATATAGTTTCATCCTAGCTCCTTAAAACTGCTTAATTTTTATTTAATTATAGCAATATTTTCCTTGTTTTTCAATTAAGCAATGTAAATAAACAAATTATACTTTTTATGACTGAGTGTAAGAAAATATAATATTTTGTCCTGTCCAATACACCATCCTGCTTGACCCTGCTGGGCTTCCCCATGGCTTTAACCGCATCATCCTGCGTCATTCCGTATTCCAGTTTTTTAAAGCTTTCTTCAGTTGGAGCTTTATCTGAAGCCTGATTTCCGTCTTCTGATATTCATACATTCAAATTATCGGCTGACAATTCAGATTTTGCCGGACTGCTGAATGCGTATACAGTATTTGAGGCAGAAACTGCTCCCTCTTCTGCACCGGCTGATTGAAAAGCTCCTGACAGGCGGACAATCAACATAAAAAATATAACCCATTTTTCCGTTACGACATACATAGAGGCAGCCAATGGCCGCCCCTGCTTAATACGGTTATATTCTCTTTCCTCTCACCCATTCGCTTTTACCGGGGTTTGCTATTCTGTACGGATATTCGGTGTCATCTCCGTCCCTGTATATCATGAGTATATTTCCGTCTTCCCATTCCGTCGGCAAATCATTGGGGCAAATCTTATATATAGTGCCATCCAATACCTTGAATATTTTTTCTTTGTCCGAAACCTTTATCAACATCGTATTCAGGCAGTATCACCTCTTTTGTAATTTGTAAAATTATTCTACCACCTTTTCTCATGTTTTGGTTTACAATATATTTACATTATTATTACTCTTATATGCCAAATATATTACAATTTGGTTACTTAAGCCATAAATCCAGCAGCCTACAGCTCCCGGTTCCTCATGAAGCCATAAATCAGACTCCCGATGGATGCAGCTGCAAAAAGCATTATCGCAATGTTGAAAACTGTTATGACACCGAAGCGCGATAGGATGAAATATCCCAGGAGTGGTCCTATGAATCCCCTTAAGCCCGCCAGGGATACATGAAATCCCTGATAGAAGAAGGAGTCCCTGTCCTTTGAAAGTCCTATGGTTCCCAGGTTCCATAGCACATTCGCACCGCTCATCCCGAGTGAAAAAAAGAGAAGCCCCGCGTAGGCCAGTGGCTTGGATAGAAATACCGCCGAGAGAGAAAACATCAGTGGATAAAACAGGAGTACCCCGAAGGACATCGTTCCTACCTTCCATATGTTTATCCTGTCAAAAATCACGCCTGCAAAAGGGCTGACCAGCATCACGAACAACTGTGCGTAAATCCCCTGTGCCTGGCCCATTTCAAAAATAGTATAAAGCAATCTTACACCATTTTAAAGAAAATTTAAAGTGCGATATTATTGGTTCCATAATTTTTTATAAGCACGGATGCGCAGTATCATTTCAGGAACAATTTCCTTTCAAGGCTTAAAAATAACCTGATAGGAAATATGACTGCCGCCAGAATTACAAACAGTATCATTTCGATCGTAAATCCTGCATATTGAAAGAAGCGTTCCATAAATTCACCTTCTTTTAAATACAAGTATTATCATTATATTAGTATATCGTCAAATTTTTGATTTTAATCAACAGCCACATATTACAAGTGTGTTACAGCACTGTTACATTTTTGCGACAGAATAATATTTAATATTTTCTTGGCAGGATGCCCTAAAAACAAAAGCAGCGGGTTTTCCCACTGCCTTTACAGTATCTCAAATTTTAACATAATACTTCTATGGAGTAATTCTGTTCAACGTCCTTGCAAACGGTATACACTCCCTTATATGTTCCAGGCCGCATATCCATGCCACTGTCCTTTCAATTCCGAGTCCGAATCCTGAATGTGGTACCGATCCATACTTTCTTAAGTCGAGGTACCATTCATAGATCTCTCTTGGAAGCTTCTCCTCCTCCATTTTCCTTAAGAGGGAATCCAGATCCGCATTTCTCTCGCTTCCGCCTA